>CAYMFU010000123.1:0-3835 GCA_964389805.1 uncultured Roseivirgaceae bacterium
AAATACGAAACCTCATAAAGATATATCATGGGATTTACATATAACTTTCCTCGTCCTGCAGTAACTACCGATACCCTGGTTTTTCGTGAGGGATTGGAATGCATTGAAGTGTTGTTAATTAAAAGAAAGAAAGAACCATACAAAGATTTCTGGGCCATTCCAGGTGGATTTCTTGAAATTGAAGAAACTCCAATTGAAGGTGCTAAAAGGGAGTTGTTGGAAGAAACCAGTCTGGATATAAAAGTTTTAAAGGAAGTAGGCACATTTGGAGACATCGATCGCGATCCGCGGGGAAGGACGATAACCATTGTGTTTTACACATTTATTAAAAATGGAGACCAAGTGGCAAAGGCAACTTCCGATGCTGCTGAAGTTAAGTGGTTTTCTGTAAAGGGCATGCCGGATATGGCTTTCGACCACAGTGAAATTTTCCGGGAAGGCCTGTTAAAACTCAAAAGCCATATAATACTCGCAAAGCTTGATATTATTGATTTTTTCGGTATGAATATTAATGATCTTAAAAAGATGTTCAAATGTCTTGACTGAAATGAAAGTCTTGCTTTTAGTCGATATTCAAAATGATTTTCTTCCGGGAGGAGCACTTGAAGTAGAAGGTGGTGATCAGGTTATTCCTGTAGTCAATAAAATCATTGAAAAATTTGAATTGATCATAGCTACTCAGGATTGGCATCCTTCTGACCACAAAAGTTTCGCCAGTCAACATGAAGGCAAAATCCCTGGAGATATAATTAAACTTAAGGATATTGATCAGGTACTATGGCCGGATCATTGCATACAGGGAACGGCAGGCGCGGCATTTTCTAAAGAATTGAACCAGAATAGAATCAAAAAAATATTTGTAAAAGGGATTGATCCCGAAATCGATAGTTACAGCGGATTTTTTGACAATGGACATTTACGGTCGACCGGATTGGGAGATTATTTAAGGGATGCAAAGGTTGAGGAAATATTTGTTGTAGGATTGGCAACGGATTATTGTGTCAAATTCACTGCCCTTGACTCTGTAACAGAAGGATTTAAAACGTATGTAATAGCAGATGCTACGAAGGCGGTGAATTTAAAGCCAAATGATTACGAAGATGCTTTAGTGGAAATGCGACAGGCAGGAGCTATTATTTTGAACAGCAAGGAATTACTTTCAGATTAACTTCTCGATCTGATTTAAAGTGTACAAATAAAATCTCCGCTCCTTAATGCCAAATTTATAAATCCGAAGATTTAATTATTGAAAATAAAAATCCCACCTACTTCTTTAATTGGGAAGAAATAAGTGGGATTGAATTAGACTAAGATCCTAATTACTTTTTAGAATCCATATATTTTATAAGGTCGATAACTTTTGAAGAATATCCCCATTCGTTATCATACCATGAAATAACTTTTACAAAAGTAGGGCTTAACTGAATTCCAGCACCAGCATCAAAAATTGAAGTTCTGGCATCGCCATTGAAATCAGTGGAAACAACTGCATCTTCTGTATATCCTAATATACCTTTCATGCTGCTTTCAGAAGCATTTTTCATTGCAGCTTTGATTTCATCATAAGTAGCACCTTTTTCCAAACGAACCGTTAGGTCAACCGTTGAGACGTTAGCAGTCGGTACACGGAAAGCCATACCTGTCAATTTACCATTTAATTCAGGAATAACTTTACCCACAGCTTTAGCAGCACCAGTGGATGAAGGGATAATGTTTTGAGCAGCACCCCGGCCACCTCTCCAGTCCTTCATGGATGGACCATCAACAGTTTTTTGCGTTGCAGTTGTTGCATGAACAGTTGTCATCAAGCCTTCTGCGATACCCCAGTTATCATTTAATACTTTAGCAACAGGAGCCAGGCAGTTCGTAGTACATGAAGCGTTTGATACGTAATCCATATCTGCACTGTATTTCTCTTCATTAACGCCCATAACAAACATAGGTGTGTCATCTTTCGATGGGCCAGTCATAACAACCTTTTTGGCACCCGCCTTGATATGACCTTCGGCCTTTTCCTTGGTAAGGAAAATACCAGTAGCTTCAGCTACATATTCTGCACCTACTGCTCCCCAGTTCAGATTAGCTGGGTCCATTTCTGAGGTAACTCTCACTGTTCTACCATTGACAACAAGATTGCTGCCATCAACATCAACATCACCTTTGAAATTTCCATGAGTAGAGTCATATTTAAGCATGTATGCTATATAATCAACATCAAGAAGATCATTGATTCCTACAACCTCAACATTAGGATCACTTTCAGCGATACGAAAAACCAATCGTCCTATTCTTCCAAATCCGTTTATTCCAATTTTTATTTTTGACATGTGTTTAAGAATTTTAGTGTATTTTAAAAGCACAAAATTAGTCCAAAATTCATGTAATACCAACATGCCCTGGCATTGTTTTATTAAGATTTGGTTAAGATTTCAAAAAAATATTTTTTATGTTTTTGTATTCTTAAAATGGAGGTCTATATTTGCACCACGTTTTCCTAACGTGCTCGTTTAAATCCTTTTATTTTCAATAAAAAAGGACTTAAATTTGAGACTTGAATAATAGATTTTCGGAAGTTGTCAATTATTCTATAGGAAGTTCTTTTATGCTCCGTTCGTCTAGGGGTTAGGACGCCAGGTTTTCATCCTGGTAACAGGGGTTCGATTCCCCTACGGAGTACGTAATTTTTCCCCTCTGCAGTTTTAGAGGGGTTTTTTATTTCTGAAAGTTCACAGAAATAAATGGAGTTTACATTCTTAATATTAGAAATATTATAATATTATTCATTATTTTTACATTTTATAATCAACCTAGCCAGAAGATTTTAAAGTTGGATTTCAACCACAAATATACAATATGAGAATAAATAATTTTACTATATGGTTATTGACAGGTATTCTGTTAATTAACATTTCCTGTGAAGAGGATGTGGATAACAGTGTTATAAATGTGCATGATTATTATGGCGACGGTAGTTTCTTTGTTTCTTTCCCCAAACTAAATTCCCCTGAAATTATTTTAGATCATTGTGGGATGCCAACAACGTATGAAATGAGAAAATTGGCTTTTAATCTGCAAGAATTTGGAACAGTAACCATTTTTAGAGATGGTTTATACCTGAATTTTCAATTTGACCTTGTTCAAGATCGCATCAGTGAAGGTTGGCGAATTTATAACACCTATGTATGGGTTGGTTTATCAGAAGAATGGAGAGAGGGAAGAGATGGCGTTGAAGGAGGATGGGATTCGTTAGAGGGGATTGATATAAATCGTTTCCCAACTAATCCCACATCTGGTATACATCAAATCCGATTAGAGGATTGGATGATTGAAAACTGTTTCACCGTTGCTGTAAGAATATTAACAATAGATCAGGATGAAAATTTAGCCGCTTCAGATAGTTTTATTAATAATGGTGACTATTTGACCTATTCTTGGAACGAACCTTATTGCCTTCAGAAATGTAATGATCCTGGGACATTAAATGTAAACTATTGGGAGAATAATCCTGATGTTTGGACACAAGGAGTATCTGTAGGTGGTGTTTTTTATTCTGAAGAATTGGCCATACAGATAATGAAAGGAATTACAACAACAGAGGACATGTCCAATATGCTTTTTGAAGAACTCGTAAGTGCAAAACTAAATGTTGATTTAGGGAACACCTCTTATTGCATTGTCGAAGCCATCGCAACTGCTGATACCTGGATGGAAGAAAATGGTCCTGTGGGTAATGGAATTTTATTAGGTAATCCTGCTTGGGATACTGGAAATTCCTTGGCCAATCAACTAAAAAATTATAATAATGGATTAATGTGTGCTGATCCAGCAAATTAAT
>CAYMFU010000124.1:0-17459 GCA_964389805.1 uncultured Roseivirgaceae bacterium
AGAAGGCCATTCTGAAAGTCCGGCACTATTAGGATTACCGGTTTTTATAAAATTGGCAAAATAATTCTGCATAGTCTTTGAAACTTTAAAATCATCCGGCGTCCAGGCATATTCTTTGATTAGATGCAGATTTCCCAGGCAATATTCAATCTCACAGGCATGAGGTGCCCCGATAGGCTCAGGCATCTTATAATTCGGATCCCTTGGTCTGGTCCCGCCGGCCAGTCCAGGCGCAAGATTTTCATCTACTAATGGGGGACGCAACTTACTGTATAGGTATCTGTATACCGGTTTATCACTGTTTTTCCTGTGCAGGTCAAACCACTTCCAGGTACTGTAAGCTATAAACCGATCCGAGGCCAATGCAGTGGCTGAGATCTCAATTTCAGTTTCTGATCCATAAGGATAAAGCTTCAACATTTCCTCAAATTTTTCAGGATATGCCTTTTTAACAGCCGTGATGAAGTTTTCTTCAGCATATGGCTTACCCATCATGAAAGCTGAACCAGGAATTTCAGCAGAATTCCATCCCAGAAGCAGGGGGATTTGTGCCTGCTCACTTGAATTAAAGATCTCCAGCAAACTTTCAGGCAAAAAATAGCCATCTATTACTATTGGGAATCCAAATCTTTTAGATTCGTTATATATCTCATATACTTCCCTTGTACTTAGGGCTCTTAATTCTGAAATGTCAGTATATCCTGCCTTCTCCGCAAATTCCAGCCCTATTCTTTCGGCCTCCTTCAGAGGAACAGGTGGCAAGGTCGGGTTAATACGGGCACCGCTTTCTCCTATGGCACCATGGATATATTCTTTTGATAAAGGGGAAGCCATCTGCATGCTTACCGAAATAGATCCGGCAGACTCCCCGGCAATAGTTACCTTTAGGGGATCACCACCAAAGGCAGCTATATTTTTACTTACCCACCTTAAGGCTGCATGCTGGTCCAGCAATCCATAGTTACCTGACGCCTCGTACGGAGATTCCGCACTCAGATCAGGATGTGCCAGGAAACCGAAAACATTCAGGCGATAATTTACGGTAACTGTTACGATGCCCTTCTTAGCCATACTTTCTCCATCATATCGGTATTCAGATGCATCACCAGCTACAAAACCTCCTCCATAGAAATAAACCAAAACTGGCAATCCTGTAGAGTTTCGCTTGGCAGGTGTCCATACATTCAGATATAAACAATCTTCACTTACTCCATCCGACCGGGAAACCATATCTCCAAATACATTCGCCTGCATTGGCCGGGGGCCAAATTTCTTGGTTTCCTTTATATCTTTCCAGTTTTCAAGAGCCTGGGGGACTTTCCATCTGAGGTCACCTACAGGTGGTTTGGCAAAAGGTATTCCGAAATACTTCTGAATCCCTGTATGAGTATCATAATTCCCTTCGATGATCCCATTTTCAATTTTTACCTGAACAGAAAAGCCATTGTTGTTTTGCGCATTAGAAAATGAATTGGCTAGCATACTTAAAATGCTTATTATTATTATTTTCATCATTAAATAATCGTTTGGAATACCTGTTGTGTGAATTTAATAATTAATTATCTCTGGGAAAATGTATTAAGCGAGGAATCTTATTGAAAGTGATTCTTTGAATAATCATTGTACTTATCCAAATACTCCAATAAATTTCGGATATAGTTTGTAGAATTGACTCTAGAATTCCTTCTTGGATAACACCTGTCCTGCTGAATCAAAAATTTTAACTTTCGATATTTCAGGTGACAGGGCAAGCGATCTTGAGGATTGTGAAAGATACGAGGAGCCATAGTAAAACTCATGTCTTCTCCTCGAGCCATTTTTAAGTGAGATCTCGGCCCATTGAGCTTTAACTGGAACATTAAGAACCGTATGATCCGTATGGTCAGCCGTTTTCCGGAAAAGCAGCAGGGAATCTTTGTTTTGAGATACCAGGTACAGTTCCATCCCATCTTTGTCAAATAATTTTCCAATTGCCTTGGCATCGTTTTTCACATTAAATCCAGTTTTCCTACGCTCGATAACATCGAAATCACCGCTTCCGTTACCCGTTAATACCAATCCATTAAAGGCATCTATTCTTCCCGACATAGGTTCAATGGAATAATCATTTCCTGCCAACAACAGGTCTACATTTCCATCATTATTGATATCTGTCGGTAAAATGCCAAAGATAGGGGCAAATTGAGCCTGTATTGGCAATTCTCTGATCGAAAAACGATCGTTGTCTTCATTAAGGAGGATTAGTGAACTAAAGTTATCCCCTTCCTTATAATAGGCACTGTCTAATTCCTCAGAGGTGAATATGTCTTCAATAGTGGCCCGCCCGTAACCTTTATAGGTTGGAATTCGGTTTCTAACAAAGCTTAATTGCATCGTCATATCGTCGCGTGTATGGACAGGAAAATATTGGGATTGGAAATTTTCATCATTTGTTAATGCAGCAATAACCGGATCAACCACGCCGTTTCTGTCAAAGTCACTTGCATACATTTTTAATGGTCCTTTTTCTTTTCCTTTGAAGATGGTGTTTAAACCTAAATTACCAACGATGTAATCAATATCACCGTCATTATCGATATCTGCTCCATTAATACTGTTCCACCATCCGCTTATTGGTTGCAATGCCAAAGTTTCTGTTATGTTTTCAAATCCAGTTCCTGTATTCTTAAAAAATGTAATTGGCATCCATTCTCCAACTATAATCAAATCAATTAACCGGTCATTGTTGAAATCTGTCCACAGGGCATCATTTACGAGGCCCAGGCCATTTAGATCGGGTAAAACATCCTGCGTTATGTCCAGATATTGTCCTTCTTCATTTTTCAATATTTTACTGTCAGCAGGATATGGATATTCTCCCGGGATTACCCTTCCGCCGATAAAAAGATCCAGGTCTCCATCCGCGTCGAAATCAGCTGCCTTTATACACGATCCAGATGTTTGGAACTCAGGCAAAGCATGTGCCTGATATGTGAAATACCCATTCCCATCATTCAGGTATACCCTGTCAGAATAAATTTCATCTCCCTTTTGTCTTTGGATACCTCCTTTCACCAGGTACAGGTCCAGATCTTCATCATTATCAATATCCAACAGAAGGATGCCCATATCTTTCCCATCTTGATCCAATCCTTGTATGATCCTGTTTTCAAGCCTAAACTTTCCATCAGACTTTTGCAGGTAGAATGTCCCTGGATACTGTCCATTTCCTCCAATATAAAAATCTTCCAATCCATCACTATCTATGTCGCCCACGGCAATTCCAGGTGTGGATTGAGAGAATTTATGTGGGATGGTTCGCTGGTAATTAAAATCAAAGAGCACTTTTTCCTGATGGATATGACCAATCTGATAATCCTCGTTAACCTGAAGTATCAGAGGTTCCCCAAGGTCAGGCAACAAGTAGTCTCCCAGGGTGACCAATGTAATTTCACTATTTGTAATATCTATGTTCAGTAATTGATTGACCGGAGTATTATAGGCTTTTTCAATTTTCCCATCAGGCCAGAATACAATGAGGGAATCGACATTCAAATGGGTGCCTAAGCCAAAATGAATGGTCATATCTACGGTCGACATAAATCCCCGATAGAAGCTGTGTTCATGGAACTGAAGGTTCCCATTGGTATACAATAATACCTTTGCACCCAATCCATGGACATTTCCTTCAGGCCCTTTCAATTGTATTTTCAGAAAATTAGGTTTATTTGATTTTTGGCTATCATTTATTGTATTCCTATATAGAGTGGCCGGCCCATTGATGTTATTTGTGATATAATCCAGGTCGCCGTCATTATCAAAGTCCGCAAATGCGGCACCATTTGATAAAGTAGGTTCTTCAAATCCCCAATCCTCCGTTTTTTTGGTAAAAGTCAGGTCACCGTTATTTTTGAAAATATAATTATCGATCTTTACAACAGGTACTGAGTCAATCAGGTCCAGTCTTTCAGACACCAGATTTTCGAACCGTGCTTTATAATTTGCAAAATCCATGTCTGTCACATCATGCTGGAATCCATTGCAGACCACAAGGTCTTTGTACCCATCGTTGTCAAAATCAGCAAACAAGGGAGACCAACTCCAGTCTGTTTCATAAACTCCTGCCAGGAGGCCTATTTCACTATAGATCATATTCCCATTATTATCCGGCCCCATGTTCAATTGTAACATATTCCGGATAAACTGCAGATCATATTGGAATTTCTCATAATTGATCTGGTTCATGGGATTATTTCGTAAAAGCATTGTTTTCTTACGATAATTTATCTCAGGCAACATGTCAAGGGCAAAAATTTCCTGCAATCCATCGTTATTGATGTCTGCTATATCCTGTCCCATGGCTGAAAAACTCTGGTGTTTCAGGTATTCTGAAACCTTATTCGTAAATGTACCATCCTGGTTATTGATATATAGAACATCATTTGGCAGAAAATCATTGGTGATATAGATATCCGGCCAGCCGTCCATGTTAATATCCCTGATGGATATTCCATGGCTATACCCTTCCACAAGGATCCCAGCTTCAATGGAAACATCGATAAAGGTCTGATCCCCCTGGTTCTGATAGAGTTTATCGGCATTGATCGAGCTGCCATCAATACTTTTGGTCCTGAATTTACTTGGGAATTTACGATCCATAACGTTGCTGAGGACAAAAAGATCAAGATCATTATCCAGGTCATAATCAAAAAATACAGCATTTGCTGAGTGACCGGTATCCTGTATCCCCCATTTTTCAGCCTCTTCAGAAAATATCGGAATTCCATCTTCATTGAGACCTTTATTAATGAACAATTTATTTTTCCTGTCAGCTGCAATACCATATATTGAAGCGCAAACATAAATATCTAACCAGTTATCGTTATTTATATCCACCAGTGCTACTCCCTGTCCCCAGATATCTTCAGCACCCACTCCTGCTTCAGCAGTTATATCAGAAAACTTAAGATCTCCCTTATTCATGTATAATTGATTTGAGACCTGGTTGCCGGAGAAATATACATCCTGCAGGCCATCATTATTAAAATCCCCAATACCCAGGCCTGCTCCATTGTAGATATAATAAAAATCCATTACATTAAGGGTATCGCTCTCGATAAGGTTATTGGAAAAAGTAATGCCAGAATGATCCGGTCTGATTACTTCGAACATCTTCTGTTTGCTGAGTTTTTTACATCCAGTGGCCGTCAATAAAAAAACCAGGAATATAAGAATATATGATCTGAGACACATTTCAACAAGGAATTCTATCGGCGAATATAAATAAAAAATCCCGCCTGGGCGGGATTTTTTATATGGATATTTATAACTTATTTTTAGTAACCAGGATTCTGCTTCAACACATCTGTATTGTTGATAATATCAAGCTGATCCTGAGGAATAGGCCACCTTAAATTCTTGTCTGCGAATGTAACGCCAACTAAATAGCTTCTAACGTTCGCATTAACATTTGATCCAATGGGTCGTGTAGACTCTACAGCTACATAATCATTAAGTACCTGTGGTGCCACACCCCAACGGAGCAGGTCAAAGAAACGTTCGCCATCCATGCCGAATTCAACTCGTGTTTCGTGACGAACGGCCTGCCGTGCATAATCCTGACTCGGGAATGATGCATATTGCTGGATATTATAGCCAACGCAGGCAGGTACAGTAGTTTCAGTTCCATCTACAAGACGTGCCATAACAACCACATTGTCAGCTCTGTCCCTGATCTGGTTTACAAGAGCAAGGGCTGTTCCAAGATCACTCTCTTCAACAGCGATCTCAGCTCTCCAGAGCATGATATGCGCTAAGCGAATCTCACGGACATTGTTGGCGCTTGCGCCCTGTGCCCAACCTGAAGCAGTTGACAGGGATCCTTTTTCAGCCTTATAATACACTTGCTTCTTAGGTGAATAAGGTCCGCCATAACCTTGCTTTCGGATCCATGGATCACCTGGGTGTAATGCCCAGTCAAGGTATGGAATTCCACGACGACCAACAGTCCAGTCCAACCTTGGATCTATAGACTCAGTAGCAACATCTCTTCCGTATGGAATGAAATCATCATCTACCCATACATCCGTTTCCCAATCTGGATCAGCACCAATACCCTGGTCCCATCGGAAATCACGGCTGTTGAAGTCATCCAGGTATGGAAGACCTGAAGCAGGATCTGTTAGGAACGCATTTACAAGGTTTTGTGATCCCTGGTGGAAACCGCAGCATGTACCAGGACCAGTGGAGCCATAAGGGAAATTCAAAACATCCCTGTAGTTACCATTCTCGCCACTGGATCCATCATTTACTGAAGCCTGTATTTCAAGAATAGATTCATCATTGTTGTTACCGTCAACCCGGTAATTGTCATGATAGTTATCTACCAGTGAGAATGGTCCTGCTATGATCCCATCCAACAAAGTTTTTGCTGCCCCATAACCAGGAGCTGTGGTTGGATCAATGCCTGCAGCGGCACGACCATTCCAATGCATATATACCTTTGCTAATAGTGCTCTTGCAGTCCAGCTAGTAAATCGACCCGGTTGTGAATTGCTTGTTGGTAATGCAGCAATAGCATCCTGCAAGTCTTTTTCAATATTTGACCAGATGTCAACGTAATTACCACTTTCATCAACATTTCCGACGTCTGAGAAAGGTAATCCTTCTGCAGTACCAACTGTTTCATCAATAAATGGAACATTGCCGAATACGATCTTAACTTCGAAGTGGTAATATGCTCTAAGCGCTTTAGCTTCTGCAACAGCCTGATCATGCTGGGACTGAGTCATTGTCCCGGCTTCCAGTGCTTTCGCACCAACACGGATCACGTCATTACAACGGCTGACACCATCATATTCCACACGCCATTTCTGATTGAAATAACCTTCCTGAGGTGTTCCAACATAACGTTCGATGTTGGTCTGAGGGATCTGGTCCCCTTCATCTGTTCCCTTATATGCATCGTCAGAAGCTATACTTCCATATACATATGGGGCAGCGTCCCAGGTTGTGATACCATTCACACCATCCAAAACACTGTAAGCTGCAATCAGCAAGGCATCAACACCTGATGCTGAAGCTAGCTGATC
Source organism: uncultured Roseivirgaceae bacterium (assembly GCA_964389805.1). Lineage (GTDB taxonomy): Bacteria > Bacteroidota > Bacteroidia > Cytophagales > Cyclobacteriaceae > JAGTVG01. The sequence continues at coordinate 7,071 of CAYMFU010000124.1, forward strand.
CTCTCCTACCTGTCCTAATGGAGGTTTCTCAAGGAAACTGTCCTTACATGAAGTAACTACTCCAAATAACAATACGAATCCAATATAGAGTATCTTTTTCATTGTATTATTCATTTTATCGTTAATTAAAATCCAAAGTTTAGTCCAAAGATAAACTGTCGCGATGTTGGATAAATACCCTGGTCAATACCCAATGAAGCATTATCACCAGGTCCGGCAATATTTACTTCCGGATCCAGTCCTTCATAATTGGTAACAGTAAACAGGTTCACTCCCTGGAAGTATATCCTCAATCTGTCGATACCTTTCAAATTCGGGAAAGTATATCCAAACATCAGGTTCTTCATACGGAAATAAGAGCCGTCTTGCACGAAATATGAATTAGATGCATAACTCAGGTTATCGGTAAAGCTAAGTACTGGCAATTCAGCGTTGTCACCCAAAGTAGGGGTCCAGGACTTTTCATACATCTTGGTACTTCTGTTACCCTGGAACTGAACGAAGTCAATCCAACGAGCCACATAGTTGATCAGATCGTTACCCTGAACACCCTGGAAGAATAATGTCAGATCAAAATTCTTAAAGGTAAAGGCTGCATTCAAACCATAAAAGAAATCCGGATGTGGATTGCCTATAAAGGTATCATCTTCATCATTGATCACGCCATCACCATTTTGATCCTTGAACTTAAACCGGCCAACACCTTCGCCATACTGGCTGATGTAGTTATAGTAACCAGGATAAATGTCAGAAACATATTCACTATCTTCGTTCCAGTAAGATTCAGAACCATCTGTAAAGCCAATAACTTCCTTACCCCACATACTCATGTAAGGCTCGCCGGCAATAGATCTTGTATATCGCTGCTGACGTAAGCTTGGCCCAAGCAATGTAGTTGCTACATTATCACTTAATGATACAACTTTATTGCTGTATTGTGAGAAGTTAAATCCAATGGAATATGTAAAGTCTCCACTGGAAGAAGCTCCATTATAAGCTACATTTAAATCAATCCCCGTATTCTTCATTTCACCTACGTTCTGAGCAGGAGCAGAAGCACTACCCTGTGTACCTGGCAGATCCAAGGTATACAGCATATCCGAGGTAATCCTGTCATACCAGTCAAAATTGATAGTCAGTTTGTTATTGAACATGGTCCAGTCAAAACCAGCATTTATAGTAGTAGTGGTCTCCCACTGTCCGAATGGGTTTCCAAACCGGCCTGTATCAAATCCTGCAACAGTAGATGTATTAGAACCTGCTATGTCATAAGATGTCTGCCATGGATGTGTACGGTAAGTGGAATACTGGTTATCCGGAGATATATTCTGGTTACCCATTTGTCCCCAACCTACACGCAATTTCAAATCGTCTGTCCAACTGACACCGCTCATGAAAGATTCACTAGATATCCTCCAACCTACTGAGAAGGCTGGGAATGTAGCAAATCGGTTCTCGGCCCCGAATCGTGAAGAACCATCCCTACGAATCGTTGCATCAAACAAATACTTATCATTGAATGAGTAGTTGACTTTAGCAAATAAGGAGAACATAGACCATCCTGATCCACTACCGTCGTTTAGCTGAGAGGAGGATCCTGCTGTCAAGTACCTGTAACTCAAGTCATCAACAAAATAATCAGCCCTTTGTCCCCACATCCAACGATAGGTGTTTTCAATGGCTTCAGTTCCGACAAGTACATTCAATCTGTGCTTGTCAGCCCAGGTATGGTTATATACCAGGGTGTTATACCATGTCCAGTTCAACACATAGTTCATGTTTGTTCTCAACTGATTGGATGATCTTGGTTCTGAATCTTCAGGATTCAGGAAGGTATATGCTGACTGATACCAGTTGGTATAGTCAATACCTATTTGAGTTCTGAAAGTGAGGTCTTCGAAGAAATCCGCTTCGAGGAAAGCATTACCAAATACCCTCCAGTTCTCGCTAACATTATCCTTGGCACGTTCTAATTGTGCATAAGGACTGGAAGCATTACCTGTATTGGTACCTTTTGTACCTGCATGGTTCCCGCCAATATCAAATACCGGAACGATAGGTTGCATACGATACGCATTGGAAACCGGATTTCCTTCCTGGTTGTTGTTGAAGTTTACACCTTCGGTATAAGACACCTCAAGGTTTTCGCCAACTCTGAACCAATCTTTTGGAGCAAATTCCGTATTACCCCGGATAGAGAATCTCTTGAAATTGGTAAACGAAACAATCCCTTCCTGGTCGAAATAACCCAAACCAAAGAAATAACGTCCTTTGTCTGTTCCACCAGATGCTCCCAAATTATATTCCTGGATAGGAGCAGTACCATAAATTTCATCGTACCAATCTGTTCCTTCCCTGTTTGCCCTGGCAATCAGGGTGGTTGGGAAATTATAAGTAGATTCATCCACATCGCCTTCAAAAGCTCCGTCCGGATATACATAATCCGGGATGAAGTTAGAAGCTGTTGGATCACTTCCATATTGGGCATTGTAACCATCCCAGTCAAAACCAGAAATATCACCGCCATTTGAATTGGCATAATCGTTAAGGTCCTGCTGATACATCAACTCACCCAGTTTCTGGGTGTTGAGAAGATCCAGGCTGTTGGCCGCTTTCTGCCAGCCATATTTGGCATCAAAAGTAAATTTAGGAGCACCAGGTTTACCTTTCTTGGTAGTAATGATGACCACACCATTACCAGCACGCGCACCATAAATTGAAGCAGAGGATGCATCTTTCAGCACCTGCATACTTTCAATATTGGCTGGATTAATTCTATTAAGGGCATACACATCGTCAGTTGGAACACCATCAATAACGTATAATGGTTCGTTACTGTTCACTGTACCAAAACCCCTGATTCGTATCATTGTTTGTCCACCCGGCTGGTTGTCCTGACCGACAAATACACCGGCGGCCCTACCCTGTAGTCGCTCACCGAAGTTAGCGGCTGGGATCTCATTCAATAATTCAGAATCAACTGAGGCCACCGAACCGGTGATATCCCTCCTTGTTTGGGCTGTATAACCCGTCACCACAACCTCTTGCAAGGCTGTCACATCTGCTTCCATCACAATATCAATCACCGATTGGCTCCCAACCGTAATTGACTGTGTCTCATAGCCCACAGATGAAAATATCAACACTGCGTCTGAACCTGGTACCGTGAGTTTATATGCTCCATCAAGGTCAGAAATCGTACCTACGGTCGTTCCCTGTATGAATATATTCACTCCTGGTAGCCCGCCGGTGCCGTCATCGGCGGTCACCGTTCCAGACACTGTTTTCTCCTGGGCAAACATTACCCCTGCAGAAAACATCATCGTTAGAATAAACAGCGTAAAACGCTGTAGTACATTTGTAGAATTTTGCATGGCTTAAAAAATTAAGTTAAAACTAATTTTTGCTACAAATTAAGTTAGACATATATACAAAAAACCCGAATTGAAGACCTTCTTCATCCGAGACAATTCCAAAATAATTGCGATTTTTATTGAACGTTCCTTCGATAACAAAAAATTTCATTAAAGTTAAATTCCGCTTCTCAATTTCGTAAAATTCATTGATTATATCAATTGATTTCACAAAAACTGTTCACATATGTAATCTTTAATACAAATTAGGAGATTATCCCAAAAAACCAGAGTGGGCATTTCCCAATTCGGTGACAAATATATGGCTATTAAAATATTATCCTAGCATTGAGGCAATATTTTGTTGATATTTTTAAAGAATGCAGTACTTTTTCGGCAAATGTTAAATGTAACAGCTTGATATTCAGTTGTTTACAATTATATCAATTTTTTCATATAATTTAGTACTTTCCCGGGAATTCAATACCGGATTTTCCTTTTTTTCCCGCTTTTATTATACCTGTACCAATCCCTCACTTTTTCTCCTGATTTATATTGGCCTGAATACTCTAATTTACCCATATTATCATAAAACATCCACAGGCCATCCTCTGCGCCATCCTTAAATTCACCTTCCTGTATTTTTATACCCTGATCGTTATAAAACGTCCAGGTACCTTGAGGCAGACCTGACTGGTATGTACCTTCACGCTTCAATTTACCATTGTCGTAATAAAAGACCCAAGCCCCTTCATACATCCCCTCTTTATATTTACCCATCTTCTCGACATTCCCGTTAGAGTAAAAATATTTAGCCGAATCTGTCAATAATCCATCAGCCCAAAATTCTTTTCCTATTACATTCTCCAATGTATCGTAGTACACAACTTCACCTTCCAGCAAATCATTAAGATAATGCTCAATCGCACTCTTCTTCCCACTGGGGTAATAATGAACCCATTCCCCCTGTCTGAGGTCGTTTTCAATCCTTCCCTCCGACTTCAATGTCCCACTCCCGTAAAACAGTTTTACAGGTTGTGCATTCACTGAAGAAATGATCATTATACAATATATATTTAGAAGCAGGCGAATACTCATTTTTCAGGTTAAGCTAAATTTTATTTAATATTATTATGAAAATTGATTTAAAACCATTTATTTACGGTATAACTTTTCCCTTAATTAATATAATTATTTAAATAATTTGGAAATCAACAAGTTACATAGCTTTCTTTTATCTTTCAAATTAAGTGGAAAGGTGCAAGTACATACTATTGAGGCGATTAACTTAAGACACGCAAAAGAAAAGATTCTTTTCAGCTATGATGAGGCGACAGATATTCGGGATTGGACCCATGAAAAAAAGAATGATCTGCAGAAATATATACTTAAGAATAAGGTAATGGTAAACACCGAAGATTAGTTTATCTTACTGTTAATTAAGTTTAGTTTGTGATGAAGACCAGCTATTAGATCCCTATTACTATGGCATTGTTTGTCCCGTTGCTTTAAAATGTGCCAGATAAGCTATTTCAATAAATACTGGTTTCTATTTCCTTTCCACCACAATATTCCTGATACATTTTTTTCGTATCAAACAAGGCACCTTCAAGTTTCTCTGAGCCTGAAAAATCAAAAAACACCATTAGATAAACCATAGTCTCATCACTAACCATGGTTCGTAAGGAATCGCTGGTAGGGGATCCAAACGCCCCTATTGAATCCCTTAATACAGGCAGGTGCTCAATATTCAGCATTCCCCGCCCGATGGCATTATAGAGTTCATCCAATTTTCCAATACCCAACACAATCTTTCCGTTAATCTTTTGGAGATCGTATCCGCCAATAGAAAATCCGTGTTTTAAGGAAATCACATTTAAGGTATCCACAATATTATTTACCTGGTACAGCCCTTTTCCCTGGACCACCCTGCGTGTAAGGGCTTCGGCTGAGGGACGGTATCGGGACGGATCTTTTCCCAACTGTCGGTATGCTGTTTTTGTTTCTGCTATAATATTGATCTTACTTACTTCCTCTATTAGCAAGTGGCTCTTTATATGATTGCATGTTTCATCAATGAGGGCTAATAATTCCTGAGTAGAAGGTAAAACCTTCACCACAGCCTTTATACATCCCAGTCGAATTTCAGGAAGCGATTTTTTGATCTTATCGGAAATTAAAACTTTAAACATTTTGGCCTTTATTAATTATCCAGAATCGAATTTACATAATATGCTAAATTTTTATAAAAAACATTTGTCAATATTTTTATTAATGTTAATTTTATTAGTATATTTACTAACTTTATTAGTTTTTAAAATAATATGAAACCCTCAAAACAAATTGGCGATATCCACCTGGTAGACAAAATGTCAAAAGAACAGGTCCAGGACTATTGGCTGGAATTAAAAGAATCCCGGTATGAGAGTTATTTTTTTAGAGAAATGTATGAACACGTTCTAAAGATGAATCCTAACCTGGTGCTTCCTTCAGAAGAGGAAATAAACAATATTGAAAAGGATGCAATGAATGTATCCTTGTGGGAGGAAAACTGGGACCAACTGAATAAGGAAAGGATCCTTCGCGGTGGTGTGGACTACACCATATTCAGAGATAAGCCTATGTGGGTTGATCCTGAATACCAGATCTCAAATAATACATAGATTTTCGATGTTTCAAGAATAATCTGCTTGAAATCTATAAAAAAATGAACAAAATAGAAGGCATATAACAGGAAGCAATGGGATAATAAAAGATAATCCCAAAGCGGCTGTTCAAAATATTGAAAGGATTTATTTAGGACTTCCGCAACTCAAGAACTGTGATCTCTGGCAAAATGCCAATCCTGCCTGGATACCCTATGTACCCGTAACCCCTGTTAACATACAGGTATTGTCTATCTTCCTGGTACAAACCTGCCCATTGTTTATACATCCATTGTGAGGGGCTCCATTTAACACCACCTGCCTCAATACCAAATTGAAATCCGTGGGTATGGCCCGCCAGCATCAAATCAATATCTGGATATTCCGGGCGTATCATGGCATCCCAATGGCTGGGATCATGAGATAACAGGATCTTGACAGGTGCATCCTCAGTACCCGGATAGGCCAGGTCCATCTTTCCATACTTTGGGAACCTGCCTGTTCCCCAATTTTCAACACCGATAACCGCTATCCGCTCTCCATCTACCTCCAGAAAACGATGCTCATTCATCAGAAGATCCCAACCCAGCAACTTATGTGCTTCGATCAGATCTTCGAAGTTCTGATCTTTTGCATCCTTCGAAGGCCATTTTATCCGGTAATTCCCATAATCGTGATTTCCTGTTGTTGAATAAACTCCCAAAGGCGCTTTGACCTTCTCAAAAACCTCAATATAATCTTCCACCTCCCTGGTTTCATCATTTACAAGGTCACCCGTAAAGAATACGACATCAGGTTTCTCCGCCAAGATCATCTCTACTCCGCCCTTAACGGCCGTTTTACTATAAAAACTTCCGGAATGTATATCAGAGATCTGTATGATCTTTAAACCGTCGAAAGAGGAAGGGAGATCAGGAAAATTGATTTTTTTTCTTCGGATCCTATAATCATGGGCACCAGAAACAATACCAAAGGTCATAGCTACCATGGGTATGGCTCCCGCTATAACAGCAGATCTTGCCAGAAACTGTGACCGGCTTAGCTTTGAAGACTCTGAGCTGTCTATTACTTTCTTCCTGGTAAATACCCTGAATAAGCTTCTTCCAACACGGATCAAATCATCTATAAACAGGAAAACGACGGAAAAGAGTTTGGCAAAGTATATAATCGCGGCGCCTACTATCATAAAATACCTGAACTTTTGCGGGAAAGTATTTGGTGGTAAAAGATTATAGGATAAGAAAGCCAGAAATACAATCGCAGTTAAACCCCAGTAAACAAGATATGTTGTCTTTTTCCTGGATAACGGCTTGCCTTTCGCCATAACCCGAAATGCCTGAAAAACGTACAGGTCAATCATCAAAAGTATCAATCCGAAAATTGGTATGACTAATAATTTATTCATTTGGTCAATAATTATTCAGTTGCCTGGACTTATGCTTCTTCCCCATTCGCTTTAATTTCTCAGGAAGGCCACAGCCTGACATAACATATTACCTCTAACTGATTTTTCCTGAATATGTTCCCGGCATCAGGAATTCCCGTTCGTAAACTTATGGATCATCTTATCGGAAAGCAGATACATGACCGGAACAATGATCAAGGTAAGGAATGTGGCGAAGCTTAATCCAAATATAACAGTCCAGGCCATAGGTCCCCAGAAATCGGCGCTGCTGCCCCCTATATAAAAATTAGGATCCAGTTCAGAGAATAAACCAATAAAATCGATATTCAAACCTATCGCCATAGGGAATAATCCAAGAATTGTTGTTATCGCTGTAAGAAGGACAGGACGCAGCCTGGTTTTTCCTGCAACCTGGATACTGGACAATAATTCCTCATATGGGAGGAGTTGATTTTCAGGAATACCCAGCTCAGCCCTTCTTCGTTTCCTGACGAGGTTTGTATAATCAATCAGAACGATGGCATTATTTACTACCACACCGGCGAGAGAGATAATACCAATGCCGGTCATGATTATGACGAATTCCATATTGAAGGCTACAAGACCCAGGAATACTCCAATGGTACTGAATAGTACTGAGAGAATGATAATGAAGGGAGATATCACCGAATTAAATTGAGCAACAATGATCAGGAATATCGAGAACACGGCAATAATCAGGGCCCGCGTAAGAAATTCGCTTGATTCAGCCTGCTCTTCCTGTTCACCCGTGAAGCGGATATCATATCCATCCGGGAGTTCCATATCAGCGACAAGGATTTCTAATTCAGCAATTATCTCATTGGCATTGTGCCCTTCGTTCACATTAGAATATAATGTAATTACCCGGTCAAGATCTTTACGTTTAATAGATCCATAGGTCGATGAATACTCTATCTCCGCAACAGAAGAGATAGGGATCTGCCGCCAGTTGCCTTTGTTGTCCATGAATGTGATCCGCTTATTGATCAGTGCATCAACATCATAGCGATGTTCGTCTTTCAGCCTTAGCTGTATCGGATATTCATCCTCACCGTCTTTATACTTTGATACTTCTATTCCAAATAATGCCGTCCTTAATTCAGAGGCTACCTGATTTGTGGAAATACCAAATCTGCCTGCCTTATCCCGGTCTATTTTTACGAGTAATTCAGGTTTCCCAATCTCAAGATCAGATTTCAATTCTTCAATACCAGGAAAATTTCCTTCATTTATCCTGTTCTTCACCTTATCCGTCAGGGCTATAAGCCGTTCCAGGTTTTCTCCTGATATTTCAATATTTATGGGCTTCCCTACTGGTGGTCCCATTTCCTCCTTATCCACTGTAATTTGAACTCCCGGGTATTTATTAAATGTATTTCGGATCTCCTCCATGATTGCAGAGGTGCTTACACCTTCCCTGAACTCATACTCCACAAAAGAAATAGCAATCAATCCTTTATTTGGCGTAGCTTGCCCGCTGGTAAAATCGTTTGGATCAGAAGCGCCCTCACCCACCTGGGCTATGATAGATTCCACCGCATGGTCATTTGGCTTCAGCAATTCTGTTAATTCTTTCTCTAATTGCAGGGTAAACCTGTTGGTGTTTTCTATATCAACACCAATTGGCTTCTGTATGTAGATGTATACATAATCAGGTTCACTGGATGGGAAAAGGCTAACTTTAGGCTGCCTTACGCCTACTAAAAGAAAAGACACAAACAGGAGCACGAAGGTAGCTGCAAAAAACACATAAGGCCTTCTCCCATGTAAAGCATAATGAATGGTCTTTGAGTACATGGATTCCAGGTATGGGATGAATCTGTTTTGAAATAAACTGACCCCCGGAATGAGCACATACAGATTGAATTGTATGAAAAGAGCTACAAGTATAAACAGGTTCCCAATGACATAGATCCCAGCCAGATCAAACATTATTCCAATAGCCAGTAATATCATTGATATCACAAAAAGCCTCATTTTTCGGGGTTTCCTTTCCTGTAACTTCATATACATTGACGTGAGAACAGGATTGATGACCAGGGCTACAAATAACGAGGAAGATAGAACAATGATCAGGGTCATGGGTAGATACTTCATAAATTCACCCATAATGCCCGTCCAGAAAATCAGAGGAAAGAAAGCAGCAAGCGTTGTTACCGTGGAAGTAATGATGGGCATGGCCACCTCTCCTACGCCTTCTTTGGCGGCCCGTATTGGCGAGTATCCTTCCTGCATCATCCGGTAGATGTTTTCCACCACCACGATCCCGTTATCCACCAGCATTCCCAATGCCAGGATAAGTCCAAACAATACCATCATATTTGCAGTATAGCCTATGGCATTCAATATCATGAATGACATAAACATAGATAATGGTATGGCAATACCTACAAAAGTAGCATTCCTCAATCCCATGAAAAACATGAGTGTGAGGGTAACCAGGATAACACCGGTTATGATAGAGTTTTGAAGGTTATCCACCATGCTTCGGGTGTATTTCGACATATCATTGGTAAGGGAAACATTCAGATCGTCAGGGAACCTTTCTTTGGTTACCTCAGCGACAATATCCTTTATCTTATCTGAAGCGATGATCAGGTTCTCCCCTGCTCTTTTAACTACATCAACTGTAACTACCGGTAGACTTCTGGACCTGGAATAACTTACTCTTTCCTGATATGAGTCTCTCACTTCAGCTACATCTCTTAAATAAACAATCTTCCCATTTTCATCACTGACAACGATATCCTCAATTTCAGGTACTGTGGTGAATTCACCTACTACCCTCAAAGATCTCTGAAAATCTGTTCCCCGGATATTACCACCTGACATGGTTATGTTTTCTGCTGCTATGGCATTCATGATATCCCCGAAATTCACCATGGTGGCATCCATTTTATGTATGTCAGCATCTATCCTTATCTCTCTTTCCAGGGCACCTTTTATTTCGCATTTAGAGATCTCT
>CAYMFU010000125.1:0-6220 GCA_964389805.1 uncultured Roseivirgaceae bacterium
CCTCCGTAATCTTATGATCTGTAATATTTTCTTTTATAGCGAGGTAGTTTAAAATTTCACCTTCAAAATTCTTTATAGGTGTGATTATAGCAAATTCCCAGAAAATATCTCCATTTTTTTTCTTATTGCAAAAGGTCCCCTTCCAGGTATTGCCCTTACTGACTGTTTCCCATAAATCCTGATACTCGGATGGATTGGTTTTTCCCGATTTAAATATTCTGGGACTATTTCCAATGAGTTCATGATGACCATATCCGGTTAATGTTTCAACCGAAGAGTTAATATATTCTATTTTTCCTTCCCTGTCAGTAATAATTATGGAATTGGTACTATGCTCAATTATATTATACAGTTTTTTAATCTCACGTTTAGCAACAACAAATGGAGTCACATTTCTGGCAACTATCAGAAAGGAAAAAAATTCGCTGTGGTCATTGAATTCAGGTATTATGGACCAGTTATAAAATACAGTTTTATTTAACCGATTCAATTGGATTTCAAATTGTTCCTGTTTTAAAGTATTCTTTACAGATTCGATACTTTTCAACAATTTTCTTTTTGCAACAGAATCAATCTTCAGGTCATACAGCGATTTAATAATATTATTGTCAAACAATTGAGATTGTGCTACAGAATTAGCATATACAATTTTGAGATCTTTGTCAATTCGTATAATTATATCCTGAATATTCTCAGTTAAGGAACGATACAAGGATTCATTCTCACGGATCTTCTTTAATATCTTCTTTTTATCATGAATATCCTTAAGGATGATTATTTTCAGATCATTGTTATTATAGTCTTTAAAGGATTCATGAGATATTTCGAACCATCTCAATCCCCTCCCTTCTATTTCAATCCTGGATTCGAATTGTGTGGATTTTTTAGATGATTTATTCTCAACAATTTTTACATCTTCCTTATATATATTGTCAATGAATTTTTCGCCAATTAATGAAAGGGGGCTCCTGTTTAAGATCTCTTTTGCATTTCCTATAACTTTTACTATTATCCCACGATGATCTACTTCAAATACCAGATCATAGATCCGTCCTACCAGGATCTTATATCTCGATTCAGTTTCCTTTAATTTCTCCTCCGATATGAGTTTATCATGTATTACTGTGGAGACTAGGATTAAGCCAGATTTCTTCGTATAGGGATCGTAAATGCCTTCTCCCCTAGCTTCCATCCATAAATATTCTCCATTTCTCTTCCTGAATCTGTATCGTAAATTTTTAAATCCTTTTTCTATCCCTGTTGTATACTCCTTTTTTAAAGGTCTTATATCCTCAGGATATATATACTCGAAGATCAATGTATTGATCAATTCAGTATTCGAATAATCGAGAATTTCTAAATATCCCGGACTGACATAGGAGATCTTTCCGTTGGAATCAGTAACCGTTATTAAATCATCAATGTTTTTAATAAACTTATTAAATCTCTCTTCAGCATAAGCAAGTTGTAGTTTGTATTCCTGTACTTTCATGACTTTTCTAAGTATAAAAGCCATTCGAAGCTGCCCAGAATTTTGATCCTTAATTTCAAATACAGTTAATTCTACATTTATTTCCTTCCCATCCCTGGTTTTAAACCTGACTTTGGCGTTATAATCCTTATTTTCTTTCTCAAGATAATCTATTATGTTATCTAAATCTCTCTTAGACATGCAGTTTCCCGGGGTTCTGCCAATAAGTTCTTCAATAGAATATCCTAATAGTAACTGATGGGCTTTATTTATCCAGATGTATCTTGAATTCTTATCCAGGATAGATACCGCCTCCTCCATTTTGCCAAATAGTGATTCAAAAAAAGATTCATTGCTTAAGTTATTAAGGAAATTGAGTTGATTTGCATTAAGTGCTGATTGTAAAAGCAACTGCGTCCTTAAGATTGACTTCAGTGTGAGTTGATCAGGTGAAATAATATCGATTACGCGAATATTCACCAAATCACTTAAGTTTACTTCCTCTTCCAGATCCTTAACTATTATTGTGGGCAAACCTAAAATAATGGAAGAATCTATCTTATCTTCAAACAATTGGAGTTGATCTTTTTCAAGAATAATAAAGTCGATTCCGTCAACAAAAAGTTTTTCTGATATGGTAGATGACAATTTGTATCTGATCAGGTTTATTTTTACTTCCTCTGATCCTTCAATGATCTGATCAAGTTGTTTGATGGTTTTTCTATCCTTCAGAAATGAGGCTCCTCTGAAATAACTTCCAGAAGCTTCTTCTTTAAGGGTAATCTTGTGCTTTGGATTATGATTCTTCACGTATTACCTGATTTAAAGTAAAATAGAAAATATAGAAGACAGGCTAACCTTAGGAGGTTTCCTGGCCGAACAAAGACAAATTTCGAATTAGTATTCGAAATTGTCCACTAAATATAAAAAATTTATTGAATAATCAATAATCTCCTGTAATCTTATCGCTATTACTATGTGAAAAAGAGTTGTAAATTTGCACAATATATATGTTTATGTGCAAAAGAGTGGTTGTTGGATTATCGGGGGGCGTTGATTCCAGCGTCGCTGCATACCTCTTAAAGAAGGAAGGTTATGAGGTAATAGGCCTTTTTATGAAGAACTGGCATGATGATACCGTTACAATAAGTGATGAATGCCCATGGCTGGATGATAGTAATGATGCATTACTGGTAGCACAAAAACTGGGAATTCCTTTTCAGACCGTTGATTTAAGTGCACCTTACAAGGAGCGTATTGTAGATTATATGTTCAGGGAATATCAGAATGGACGAACTCCAAACCCGGATGTTTTATGTAACCGGGAAATAAAATTTGATATATTTCTGGATACCGCATTAAATCTTGGTGCTGATTATATTGCAACAGGACATTATTGTCAAAAAGGTCAAATACAAAAAGATGGAAAGACTTTATACAGATTACTTGCAGGCAAAGACAAAAATAAGGATCAAAGTTATTTCCTGTGTCAATTAAATCAGCATCAATTAAGTAAAGCGTTATTCCCAATTGGTGGCCTGTTAAAACCAGAAGTTCGTGAAATAGCCAAAGACCTTGATCTTGTTACTGCTGACAAAAAGGATTCACAGGGTTTGTGTTTTGTTGGGAAGGTTCGACTACCTGACTTTCTTATGCAGAGATTAAAACCCAAAAAAGGGGTAATTATCGAAATTCCAAATGATAGCCCCATCTTTAAAGCTAATCATAATCAAACAGACAAGAAAGGAAGCCTATCAAACTCATTAGATTTATTGTCGGAAGCCTATCAATATACTCCGGATGACGGCAAGGCTGTTGGCGAACACAAGGGAGCCCATTATTTTACTATTGGACAACGAAAGGGACTTGGAGTTGGTGGCACTCAGGAACCTTTATTCATAATAGATACAGATACTAAAAATAATATCGTATATACTGGTCAGGGCGATCAACATAATGGCCTTTATCGCAAGGGGCTTTATGTAAAAAATGAAGATATTCACTGGATTAGAGATGATCTTAAGCTTAAACCGGAATCTGACATGCAGGTTGAGGCCCGTATCAGATATAGACAAGATCTTGAAAAAGCAAAAATCTATCAGAGAAGCAATGGCTTGTATGTTATATTTGACAAACTTCAGAGAGGGATAACTCCCGGACAATTTGTAGCTTGGTATTTGGAAGATGAGTTACTTGGCTCTGGTATAATTAATTAAAAGGCGTTTGAATTCTATCCTCGTGTAAAAACCCAGTTATCATTATCCGAAAGATTGTCATTATATTCGTATCCTTCCCAATCAAATAATTTCAATGATTCTGGATCAGTGATCCTGTTTTTAACTATATATGAAGTCATATAGCCTCTGGCTTTCTTTAAAAAAATGTGAATTGGCCGGTAAGATCCGTTCTTATATTCTTTAAAAACCGGTGTAATAATTCTCCCCTGGAGACTTGTCAGGGGTATTACTTTACTGTATTCCTTTGATGCCAGGTTTATAAGAGTCTTATCCTTTATGAATTCCGGCTCGTTAACAATAGAGTTAAGTATTTTGTTCCCCCAAAACTCATAGAGATTATTAGTCCTGCCTATTTTCAAAGCCGTCCCCATTTCAAGTCGGTAAGGTCGTATCAAATCCAATGGCTTCAGGATGCCATGCAGTCCCGACAAAATACGGATACATTGTTGCGCTTTTTCATAATCAGATTCATTATATGACGGAGCATCAATTCCAAGGTATACATCCCCTTTAAATGTAGTCAATGCCTGCCTCGCTACACTTAAATCAAATGTTGGCCCCCAGTTTTGATACCTGTCATAATTTGTTTCCGCCAGGGTTTCATTTATGTTCATAAGTTTCTTAATTGCCTGAGGGCGTAGTTTCTTCAATTTTTTCATGATCATTTCCGACTCCTTGGTAAAAGCGGGGAGTGTAAAAGCTTGAGTAAGAATCGGATCCGAATAATTCAAGCGTTTTGCTGGAGATAATATTAATATCATTGTTATATAGAAATAATTTAAATGATGACTTGGATCAAGAATTCCAAATACCGTAAATTATATTTAAAACCTTCATTGATAAACACTCTAAAATAGTAATTGTTATACCATTTTTGAAAAGAATGAGACATTTTAAAGCTCTATTCAGCAATTAGCTTCATAACTTTTAATACATTTGCACAAATTTTTAAACGATGTAAAAAGGCATAATTTTTGAAATGCCTTTCAGAAAGGAATTGAAGATGGGTAAAGTAACATCTGAACTTAAGGACTTCATTCCTGCTTTAATTATATTTCTGATATCATGAAAAGACGAAAATTTGTTGGAATGGGAGGTTTGGCTTTATCCTCCATGGCCGTTCAGCCAAAAAATGTGTATAGCAAAATCTTAAAAAACACAAACATTGTAAAGATTGGAGTAATTGGCACAGGAGGTAGAGGAAACTGGCTTATAAAATTAATAAAGGATGTGCCTGGATTAGAAGTATCAGCATGCTGCGATGTGTTGCCATTCAGGCTAAAGCAAGGAATGAGTTTGGCTTCTCCTTCTGCAAAAGCATATGCTGATTATCATGAATTATTGAATGATAAAGATATCCATGCCGTCATTATCAGTACACCTTTATCAATACACTACCAGATGGCAGTAGATGCCCTTGATGCCGGGAAACATGTTTATTGTGAGAAAACTATGACTTTTACCATTGAAGAAGCCCTTTTATTAGAAAAGAAGGTAAAGGCCGGTAATTTGAAATTTCAGGTTGGGTATCAACACCGATATAATCCACTTTATCAAAATATTTATAATACTATTCATGAAGGATATTTAGGTACGGTTACACATGTTGAAGCTCACTGGAACCGGAATGGGAATTGGCGAAGACCTGTTCCAGATCCTGAATTTGAAAAGTTAATAAACTGGAGAATGTATGAAGAGTATTCCGGTGGACTTATGGCTGAACTATGTTCCCACCAGGTTGATCTGATCGATTTTATCCTGAACTCTCATGCTCAAAAGATCACTGGCATGGGTGGAATAAATTACTATGAAGATGGACGTGAGACTTTTGACAATATCTATACTATATTAGAGTATCCAGGCGGATTAAAAGCCAGTTTTCATTCCATAACTACAAATGCACATGAAGGATTTAATGTAAAGATATTTGGTACTAAGGCTGCGATTGTTATAAAAGGGGAAGGCGGGCATAAGGGTTTTATTTATCCTGAACCAGCTGTTATAGAAGAGTTAAAGACTGAAGTAGATGGTGTTTCAAGTGCAACAATGAAGGTATTGGAAGCCGGTGAACCCATTCCAATAATAATCGAAGATTTCCCTGAGGGAGATGCAGGACCAACCAGTGCAGCGCTTGAGCATTTTGGCAAGTGTATCACTGACAATCTTGAGACAATAGCCAATGCGGAATTCGGCAAGAAGAGTGCAATTACAGTTGTTCTGGCCAACAAGTCAATGCGCGAAGGGACTATAGAGCATTGGAAGGAAAAGTATTCCTGATTTATTTATGGAATTTTTTGAGGCTTTAAGGATTTACGGTCTTAGTATAATTCACATTTCTTTCTTTCAGATATTCAAGGATATAATTGAAGTGACTCTCTTTTATTCCTAAATATTCGGGTGGATTTATACCTTTATTTGAAAAATTTCCTTCCAATATCAGGTTCGCAACTGCCGTACATGTATATCCGGTCGTACGGGCCATTGAAGAATTCTGGTTTTCAGCATCTTTCTC
>CAYMFU010000126.1:0-47227 GCA_964389805.1 uncultured Roseivirgaceae bacterium
ATTATCACTACCTGAACCACCAGTAAATTCTACAGGTCGATCGGTTGGGAAAGCCACCCACGTATAATTAAAAGTGCCTGTACTATTTAATCCAGGTTGGATATTCGCTGTAATTATACCGTTGGCGACTACAGTAGTATCACATGACTGATTAGCAGTCATACTCATTGCCAGTATAGGATCTTCACTTATATCATCTATAACAGCTTCAAATGGTGCTGTCTCACATCCTTCGCCTGGCTGATTCGCATCATTGTCACGCAAAGCTGTGAAATAATATGTACCCGCCTGTGTGCCAGCATAATTGCTCGTATCCAGAACATTACCTGTGATACCCAGATCCGGCGCTGCTACCTGGCCTTCATACCAGGTAAACAGGTAATTCACCTCTCCAGGATTCGTTCCCGGTGTTTCCGGAACACCATTGATCCTGATGGAATTTACGGTGATGCTACCGTCATTGGCACAGATCGCCTGTGGTAATATCGTAAGATCTACTGATTCTACATATGGTATGGCCGGATTGTCATTGATCGTAATCGTTCCATTGCTTACACAGAAATTGTCAACATCCTGTACGGATACATTATACTGCCCCGGCCCAAGATTTATCTCTGTCCAGCTTTCCGGTGTTCCATCGCTATTCGTAAATCCATTTACAGGTCCATATGATGCACTGCTTATCGTATACCCATAGTCAGAAGCAGGAACTGCACCTGTCGTAAGGTTCATGGTCAGTGAGCCTGTAGCATAGCTCAGGTCACATGCCTGATTGGCCGTGGCTACTAAGTTTATCGTCGGATCTACGCTGACATCTTCAATCTCTACCATATAAGGGGGTGTCTCACAACCTTCTCCAGGCTCATGCGCATCATTATTCCGAAGTGCTGTAAAATAAAAGATACCAGCCTCCATTAAAGGAAAATTAGAAGTATCAATGGCATTGCTGTTAATTCCGAGATTTGGAGGCAATGGTTGATCTTCATACCATGTAAATTCATAATTCACCTCACCGGGATTAGTACCAGGAATTTCTATAGTTGCGTCAACTCGAATTGCATTTACCGTTATACTTCCATCATTGGCGCATATCATTTGATCAATTATAGTCAGGTCAGCAGCTTCAATGTGAGGAATCACAGGATGGTCATCAATAGTTCTTGAGGAAATAGTTACACATTCATTGTCAACATCACGTGCTGAAACCTCATAGACACCAGGACCAAGATTAATTTCAGAATAGTTACCGTCAGCACCAGTAAAATCGGATATTGGCCCGGCTAAAGCTGTACTACTAATCGTAAACTCATAATCACTTGCCAGAGATCCACCTGTGTTAATATCTATCATAAGTGCACCCGTAGCAAAACTTGAGTCACATGCCAGATTTGCCTGGGTAGAGAATAATATAGTTGGATCAACGGTACGGTCAATAATCTGCCGGTTAAATGGAGCACTTTCACATCCCAAACCATCTCCTCCAGATGCTGGATCTTTGGTTACAATAACATAATATGTACCCTCATGTATGGTGGCATAATTCGTGGAATCTATTCTTTCCGTATCAGCAGGAGGGCCTATAGCCGTATTAGATGCAAGGTCAGCTGCACCATCAAACCATTCATAGTTGAAATCAGCTAATGGTTCTGATACACCTCCTACCATTATATCGGCAATTTCAATATGCCCGCTAGGTACACAGTAAAACTTGTCAGTTACAATAAGGGTTGTTTCATCAACAGATATTTCAGGAGGTGTATTGTAGATCTCATAAGACTCAGTTGCAACACAATTTGTAACTTCATCCGTGACGGTAACGTCATAAGTACCTAAATTCAATCCTCCATATGGACCTTGAACACCAGCTAATACACCATTCACATCCGGAGGGGAAGTGGTAGCCGTAGAACTCCATATCAGTTCATATGTTGATGCCGCAGTCGAATCTGCCGGATCTTTCGAGACGAGTAATTCGATTTGTCCATTAACTACAATCGAGTCACATGAGGTATTATTTAATATAGCAGAATTAAGCTCTACGACTGGTGGTAAAGCAAGCGCCCGTATTTCAACAGTTAAAGGTACTGATGGGCAGAAACTCGTAGTAATTTGCTCTACTGCCTGCATGGTATAGAATCCTGGTGCCAGGGTATTTGATAATAAGGTAAAATTCCCCACACCAGTATCACCTGGTTCAGCAGAGGAAATTAAATCTGCTGGATTAGTACTAATTCCATCATATAGATAAAAATTGTACTGATCATTGTTATATCCATATGTTGTTAAGGAATCAGGATGGATTGCCGCTGATGCCGACCCATTTCCTATCGTAATCGGACAAATTGAAGAGCCTGTAACATTTCCAATAATGGCTGGTGGGGTAATAATAGATGGTAAAACCACTTCCAGGTATTCTTTACAACCTGTATTTCTATCTTCTACAACAACTGAATATACTCCGTCTGCCAGATTATAAACACTTGGGTTCTCGTAAGTACTTCTTATAGGTTGGAAAGGTGTTCCCAAATATGTCTCTGTAGGATCATAAGCTCCGACGTTCAGTGAATCACTGGTGAAATCGACGGAAGGATCGGTATAGAAATTTGAGCCTGGATTAATGTTCCTTCCCTCATACCAATAAAAATCATAATTATAATCAGGAACACCTCCATTATCTACCCAGGCCGTTAGTGCACCTTCATCTGTATCACAATCGGCAGGGTAAAAATTAATTTCACTTTGGATATCGAATAAAGGAGCCGGTGCAGCGACAAAGCCAGTTATATCGTTTGTAACACAATGAGTATATGTATTTACAGCATATACGGTATAATCTTCTGAGAATAAAACTTGTCCCGGGGAGACTTCTGTTAAGGTCCTTGTGATTGTTGGCAATTCACTACCAGGATTTACGACATCCCCACGATACCAGTAAAATTCGTAATTGGTGTAATCAGCCACAGGACCTGTTCCGGAAGAATCAACTGTTGCTTCTATTTGCCCTGGAGTAATACAATCTACTATGTCTGTTACATTTATGCTAAGGTCATATGTTGGGATAATCCTGTTAAGGAAAGTTGACAATGAATTAGGGCAACCTGATATCTGGTTGACCACCTCTACGGTATAATTCTGGTTACCCATAAGAGTAATGATCTCTCCCACGCCGCCAGTAGTAGCCGTTTCATTACCTGGTGTAACGGTCGAGCCATCATACCAGATAAAGGTATGATCAACAGTATTCCCAATTACGTCAGCAAAAGCCTGAATATTTCCATTAGGTTGTGCATCATCACAAGAAGAATTTGGTTCTTCAGTGATCAGAATGTTTGGCAGGACGGTATTGTCCTGGACTGCTATTGACACTGGGTCAGAGAAACAGCCGGATGAAAACTCATATGCTCTGACCGTATAATCTCCATCTTCCAATTCAATAAAATCCGGACTTAATCCACTGATGGGTTGTAAGATCACACCTGTAGTATCAAGTCCTTCAAAAAGGTTAAAATCAAATGGCGTAAAGTCGGCTACCACACTTCCGTGATAATCTAATGAACCGGTTATGGTACCATCAAAAGCACCCGCAATGGCATCATCACAGATAGTATTCGGTGTTTGAACTAATGATAGAACAGGCACTTCACTGCTGTCACTGACTACCCTGGATTGTGTATCGAAACATCCTGAATTATTGATCGTAACTTTTACTGAATAGGTATCCCCTGCCAGAAGGCTCTCTGCCGTCTCATCTACTGCTCCACTTACCGGTGCCCATTGTGCCGCATTAACATCCAACCCACTTACCCAATGGAAGGTATGGTCTGTGAGTATCCCGCCTGCATCGGCTGTCAACACACCATTCGGTAATAAGGGATCACAATTCGTCGCACCCTGTTCTGTCAACGTGATCACTGGCAATACAAAGTTCTCTAATACCTCTATCGTTACCGGATCTGAATAACAGCCCAGTAAGGTGTTATAGCCCCGCATCGTGTAGAATCCACTGTCCAATGCTGTGAAATTCCCTGCCGCTGCCGTTACCGTATTGTTCAAGACACCTGTCGTATCGCTGCCTTCAAATAAATTGAAATAATAATTCGTATAGTCTGCCACTCCCGCTCCCTGGTAGGTCGTCGTCCCTGATATCGTTCCATTATAGGCTACTCCTGCTACCACCGGATCACATATCGAATTCGGTGTCTGTACCAGATTGATTAATGGAAGTTCACTGCTGTCACTGAGGATATACGAAAGGGTATTCTGACATCCGGTCGTATCGTTGGTCACTAAAACTGTATATGTACTGTTCGCTGAAAGTTGTAAGGCCAACTCACCATTTACACCACCAATGACTGAAACCGGAGTACCGGATGCTGTTACATCCACGCCCTCGAACCACTGGAATGTGTGGCCCGTAAAAGTTGGCACGCCTCCAATATCAACACTGGCCAGTAATTCTCCATTAGGTGTCCCATCAACACAATTCGTGGCAGGCACCTCTGATACATTTATTATCGGCAGTGTAGTAGCGTCAAATACTTCAACAGTTAGTGGCACGGAGATACAGTTAAGAGAATTTCTCTCGAGAATTACTGTATATCTACCCGCATCCAATTCATAGAGAATATCTCCATCGGCACTTGTACTAGTTAATACCGGATCATTATTTATGTCTTCACCATCGAACCAGGTATATGTATAATCACTATAATCATTGATAACTATACCATCAAATGTAGCTGAAGCTTCAACACGTCCTGTGTATATTCCACCAAGAGCAAGAGAAGGCCCACAAATATTATTATCAAAAGGAGTCGCTGCTACTAGAGGAAGCTGACTGGCGTCAGAAATTGTATCGTATAATGTAGAAAAACAATTATCTATTGTGGTGACCCTTACGGTATAAGGCAAGCCACCTGCTATCCCATTTGCTATTTCACCATTTACACCCTCAACGTCTGTGATAAGATTTGCCGGCAGTGTATTATCCCCTTCAAACCATTCAAAAGTAAGATTAGAGGCATTCTGAAGGACACCATTGATATACCCTTCTGCCATAATTTGTCCATTTGGATTTACAGGATCACAGGATGTTTGAGGTGTCAGTTCAGCCATAGTAATCGTTGGAAATATGGTCTGATCCTGTATCAATTGCCGTATGGGTGGATCAGACTCACATCCGGTTACGTCATCACGCACTACCACAGCATATTCTCCTGCTGAAAGGCCTGATCGTGTTGGTCCTGTTCCATGTACAGGAGGCAAGATGGTACCTAAATCATTAGCGACTGAGTCCCACTCATACCACATAAAAGTATAATTGGTAGAATCCTGGGGCAAACCACCTATAACCGCTTCAGCTGTGATTTTTCCACTACTCAAATTCGCACAATTGGTAACATCATTTATGAGGGAGGTTTGTACAACAGGGAATGTAGGTCCATTAAGGGTATAAGATCCAGTCTTGGTACAACCATCTTTAAATACGCTTACAATATATTCCCCAGCTATTAAATTGGAAGCAACTGATCCTGTTATTCCTATTGGATTAAAGAACCGGTCAAACCACTCGAATGTAAACCCGGCATTTCCTCCTGTTATAAATACTTCCAACTCTCCGTTTGGAGGCATACAATGAGATTGAGGTGAATTTTCTACGATAGTTATTTCCGGATCTACTCCAATTCTGACGACAGAAGTATCAGTTGGAATACTCGCACACCCTTTATCTGTATTTGTAACAATTAATGAATAATCACCCTCCGGCAAACCTGTCAAAACATTACTGGTCCCTCCCGGTGCTGGAATGGCAGTTGTAGCCGTGGCATCATCATACCACTGAAAGGCAAAATCACTATAATCCAATACCTCAACTCCGTTCCTGGTCACCACAGCCCGTAATTCACCATTATCCGGAGCACTATCTTCACATTTAATATTATCTGAAATCTTTTCAATGTCTACTTCAAATGGATCTGGTATAATATCGAAGTAATATACGTTGTTATCAAGCTTACATTCGGTCAATGTCCCACTTCCCTGTCCTGCAGGTAATGATGTTCCGTCATCATTTAATACGATAAATAATCTGAATGCCTTACCTGTTGAATTGAATACAACTCCTCGTATAGATACGGTGTCTCCAATTCTAAAGTCATTTAGTATAAGATCCTCCTGATAGAGAAGCGTGGCTGGCTGTGCCGGTACCGGATCTATGGTTGGGTCTCCATCCCAGAAACTAACGGGGATAGTAGTGGAAAGATTCAGGGAACCATCATTGATAATATTGAATTCCACTTCAATTCCCAGATCACCACATATGGGGGGAATTACATTCACCGCCGGGAAATAAGATGGATCATTAGGATCCTTATAATCCGGATCCCCAGGCTGTGCATTAGGATTATCACCGACAAAAGAAACATCAGGAGCCGGATAGAAGGGGCAACCATCTGCGCTTAGTGTAGGAGTCTGATTCAGAAATATATTAAAAGGACGCACAGGTCCTGGAATTCCATTACTGCACGGATCCTGGCCATAGATCATTCCCTGGTCCATCTGACGTCTTGGGACCGTTAAATCATCATTGATATTGACCACAAAATAGCCTGGCTGGTTCCAGACTTTCCTTGTAGGAAGCCATAAATTTTCACTTGAATAGAAGATATTTAATGCACCCAATGCTTGTTGCTGTATTGGATCATTAATATCAAAAGAGGAATTAAAATTACAAGGGACTGTAATATCAGTACCACCATCTCCATCCACATCGGCAATAATTGGCCCTTCAGTCATAGTATGTGATTGACAGACCGTTGACCACTTAACATCCTGACCTGTCGCGCCATCTATTATTACTAACTGTTGGCTATCTCTGTAAACCACCTCAGGATTGCCATCATTATCAAAATCATATATTGTAACTGCTACGATACCAGACCTCGAATCATTTAGGATCCTCGGTGAAGGCCATAGTGGCACAAGATTTCCACCTGCATCTAATGTCAGTGCAAACAATTGGTTCCCGGCAATAAATAAAATATCCATATTGCCATCGCCATCAGCATCACCCAGGTTAGGTCGGGAAGTCCCCCAGGGCCATCCACCCGGGTATACCAGATCAACCGGTTCATAATAGGAATAGGTATTGTTAAAAACATCCCAGAAAAATATAGCTGTATTACCTGTTGAACTGCCTCTTGCTCCGGATAATACAACATCAAGGTGACCATCCCCGTTCATATCTGCGACACTGGTACTACTATAATTTGTCAAGCCATATTCAACCGCATCGAAGAGTTCCTTTGGATAGAATTGTGCACCAAGATCATTAATATCCGCTGCAACCGTTAGGTTTAAAGGTGATCCGGGATTCCTGTTTGTCAAGTCAGGAACTGTATATATTACTCCACCCACTACCAACTCTAGATTTGGTGTGGAAGGCAAAATATTTACTGCTACTGGTGCCGAATTTACTTCGGTTTCCCAATCACCGGTCCCTTGTGCCAATAGAACACCCGTTTCCGCTGAATGGATCTGATTTTTATAATAGATCTCAGCCAATCCATCCCCATCAAAATCTGCAATACCCATAATTCCCGGCCTGTCTGCACCCATGAATACTGCGTCATACAAGGGTACCAATTGTCCATTTTCATATGTTAATGCTACTAAATAATAATCTCCGGGAGCGTGATTGGGAGTTTGACGTTTACTTGCATAAGTAAATATTTCTCCAATACCATCACCGTTAATATCTGCAATTACTACTTCTAACTCATATACCCAATTCCCCTGTGGAAAAATATCATCTTGACCTGTTGTACCAAAAGCATCCATAATATCTCCCGCTTCCCAGGCAGGATCTCCTCCGGAAGCAATTATGCGAATCTCTTTATTCCATTTAGAAGTGGCTACAATTTCAGGGATCCCATCGCCATCAAGATCCCCTATGGCCATTTTTGATTGGGTATCTACAGTATTCTGCTGGGTAGATTCGGTAATATCAATGTAATCAAAGACATTCAGTGAGTCTGGTGGCATAACGCTGCAATCGGAATCTTCTTCACTAACAAAGGTTAAACCATAAAAGGTTGCACACTCTCCATCATATACATCAATCAATCCGTCTCCGTCATTATCAACACCATCATCACAATTACATCCACGCTCAATGTTGGCTGCATATTGACACTCCGGATCATTACAATCTATTAATCCGTTTCCATTGTCATCAATACCGTTATTGCAATTTTCCTGGCTGAACGCTATAGAAAAAGTCACAACTGATATTAGAACAAATAATAATACTCTTAGCTTGGTCATACAAAATTATCTTCCCTTACTTACCTATATCTTCATATCACTAGGTATTTATACTTAAAACAGCATAACGGTAACACGTCCATGAATAAGATTTCTGATTTCCGGCTGAACATCATGTTAATTTGTTATAGCTGACAATTACGCGAAAAATTAAAGGATACTCTTGTAATTATACTATTCAATCTTCCACATCTCCAATTTTCTTATACCATAACGTAAAAAAAACAATTATCGTATAACTGTAACGCTTCCGGTTTTGGGATTTTTGTTCTCGTAGCGGATCACATAAAAATAGGCTGTCTCGGGTAGGTCCTTTCCCTGGTAAACGGCATCCCAATCGTTGTTGTAGTTATTGGTTTCATAAACCACGCTACCTAATCCATTGTAAATGGTCACATCTGCACCAGGATAGTTTTCAATGTATTCAATAACCCATTCATCATCGATACCGTCTCCATTAGGGGTAAAGACATTTCGCGGCATAACATTGATGGCATCATTTTCAATAACACGAACTAAAACCGAGGCTGTATCAGAACATCCGTCAGAACTGGTACCGGTAACTATAAACATGGTAGTTTCCTTCATGGTGGCAATTGGATCAGAGTCAAATGGATTATCCAGGGGCTCCACTGGTCGCCATAAATACGAGACAGCGCCCGTAGCATGTAACTGGACCTCAGAATCTTCGAAAGTCTCGTCCGGATTTGCACTTGCTGTAACAACAGGTGAAGGGAACATGTCGATTGTTTCCGTATTTTGAGTAACGCAACCATTATTATCTGTAACCGAGAGTGTATAATCTCCAGGGGTATAAACCGTTATGAATCTTGTAGTTTCTCCTGTATTCCAAAGGTAACTATCGAAAGTGGTGGAAGAGGAGAGATTTAAAGGACTACCTTCACATATCATTTCATCCGTTGACTTTTCAATTTCAAAAACAGGGGCGGCATTAATTGTAATTGGTGACAGAAGTGTATCCCGACATGTCCCCTCGGTATATGCAACGATGAAAGTAATGGTAAATGGTCCTTGCGTAGCGTAGGTATGAATAGGATTTTCGTTATTAACAATAAAGGATCCATCTCCAAAGTCCCAGGCATAACCCACCGATTCACCGGGTTCAAAAGTAGAACTATTGATAAACTGCATGTCGTTATTCACACATGCAGGATCAGTAGTGTAAAAATCAGCGACCGGCTTAGCGATAACATTCACATCAACTGAATTGGTGCTGAAAACTGAACAGGTAGTACTTGATTGGGTAACTTCAACTGAATGTAAACCATTATCTTTTGCCTGGATGATAGAATTAGTATCCCCTGGGATTAGCTGTCCTTCCACATACCACTGATAACTATAGCCAGCTATTTGATTAACACTTAATTGAACAGATCCGCCCTCACAAATCTTGGTATTTCCATTTGCAGTGACGCTGAAACTGGGTAATGTTATAAGATCAACTGTGGTAGTAGATACATTACTTGAACAATCCCCGACAGTTACCTGAAGGCTATAAACACCTGCCTTTGCCGGGGCAGCATTAGGGACGGTGATATTCTGATCAGTTGAAGTAAAATTATCGGGACCTTGCCATAAATATGTCGCACCGGCAATGGCGTCAGTGGTCAATACTATATCAGCTCCGTGGCAGAATGGGCCTGTATTATAAATGATCGGGTCCGAAGGAACTCCACCGACGCCGGGATTAACAATCACAGCATTGGATATTTCCGTACAGGACCCGGACTGACTTTCAGCTATTACTTTATAAACACCAGGTTGATTAACAATAATTGTATCCTCCGGCCCCGTCTTAATAATTATATTATCCCTGTCCCAGGTATATGTAATTCCAACCCCTTTCGTGGCTGACAACACAAGTGTTGATCCGGCACAAATGGTGGCGGGGCCTAATGGTTCTACAACAGGTTTATAACAATTGTTATTTCTAATGATGGATAATGAATATTGTGGTGCTCCATTAAAAGAAGTAAATGCGATATCGGGCTTCGCATCACCATCTATATCCCCTCCAAATATATTTCTAGGATAAAGGGTTGTTGGAACAGCATGCTTGCTGAAACTTATAGAAGAACCATTCCCGGTATTTTCAAACACGTTAATGATATTTGCGTCGCGCAAGGCCACTAAAAGGTCATTAAAACCATCGCCATCCATATCTGTAGCATGGATGCCCCAGGGATTGCCATCGGTAGATAAGTCATATTGATTAAACGAAACAGTGCTGCTATTTGTGGCAGTAAGATTCTCCAGGACTGCAACTTCATTCTGGACAGTTTTTGTTACCGCTAAATCAATTTTCCCATCATTGTTAAAGTCTCCAGGGGTAATATTATTCAGATTTCCAGATACAGTAACACTTTGAACTGCATTAAATGTAAAATTCCCTGGTGTACTATTGTTAAACCGTATGAATATATTGCTGCCAAAAAAAGGATTCGTTACCAGGTCAGGCAGCAGGTCGCCGTTTAAATCCTCAACAACCAATCCATTTGTAGTTGCTGCCCCTGTCATAGCAACTGATATAGGTGTGGCATTGAATTGAATATTTCCACCGGTACTAGTATTCCGAAATATCTTTATGTTTTCATTAAACGTATTGGTTACAATGATATCCGGCTTGCCATCAAAGTCAATATCTTTAATCTCAAGTCTTTTTGCAATATCATCAGTTGTTAGGAAGAGTGATAAAGCTGCCTTAAACTGAATACTCCCTGCACTACTTATGTTTTCAAGTACATAAACCAAATTTCTTGGATTACCCGTTTTAGAAACTACAAGGTCAGGGAGTCCGTCCCCATCGATGTCCCCGCATGTAATATTTGATGTGGGAGAAGCCAAATCAAGTTCAGGATTAGTTACTCCATTTAATTCTGACAGGTTTATGGTTTCAACTACAGAATTGTTTTCATATACAAGAATGTCAGTATCAGTATTAAGTTTTGTGGTAGCCACTTCCGATTTACCATCGTTGTCAAAATCACATAAACAAAGATCAAATAATTCAACTGAACTTGGATAACTAACCTCAGGGTCCAATAAGGCCGGATTAAAATTATCCCCACTATAACTCAGAAAAAAATGTCTGTTCGAACTGCCAGAAAGTTCATTAGAGGTGTTTATTACGAGAACATTATCAGTGGTTGTACCAGCAGGGACTTCGACTTCTATAGAATTGGTTGAAGTTGAAATTACGTTTCCGCTAACGCTTCCGAAAAAAACCTTTACATTGGCAATGTTCGCAGGAAAATTATTTCCTGATATAATGATCCGTTGATTTACTGTCCCATTATTAACATTCAGGTTATTAATCACTGGAACCTGGGCATCCAGTTTTATAACAAATGCAGTTAATACTAAAATAAAATAAAACGTCTTTCTCATCCTTCGAAATTCCATCTTCTGTAATAAATACATCCTACGCTTATTATGTAATCTTTTTATAACACAGAAAGTATCCAGGCCTGCTTGAAATCAGGATTACTCCTGGTCTCTATAACCTTCTTCCTAAATCCGATTTTCGAATCACTTCGATATATGTATACCATCCATAATCTTTTACGCGAGACATACCCGTATTCAGCACGATATCCTTCGTTCCCTAGCCTGTCATAATATTGCCTTGCTTCATTTTCATCTTTATACTCGCCCACAATAATATAATTACCCCTTGATAATTCGAAATCGCTGTTCCCTTCATATACGGTTTCAGATCTTATAGTAGTCACATTACTTGCCTTTCTCCCTCTTGCCATGACCAGCCTGGGATCATCGTGTTCACTGGTTCTTACCTGCTCTTGCACAACTTCTTCCTCTTCTTCAACTGGTTCTACTATCTCTACGATAATGGGTGTTACCGGGGTAACTTTTGATATAGTTTCAGTTTCTTTCTGCTGTTTCACCCTCTGATCTGCATAAACTCGATCTGTATCTATATAAGAAACGAAAATGGTAGATGAGCTTGCACTTTTTTGAGTCCTTTTCCCCAATGCAAAGCTTAGCTGGATCTCATGCGTGCTGGCACCAATCCCAGGTAAACTTTTGCTGCCAATTCCATAACTATAGCCAATCATAAATTGCTTTTTAATAGTCAACCCAAGCATTGCTGTTGCTCCATATTCCTGCCGGTATGATCCCCCGAACCATAATAAATTCCTAAGATAAAATATTCCGGCTATCTCAAATTGATCCGGCATCACTTGATTTAAGCGATAAATAAGGCTTGGTTCGAAAAACATATCATCCAATGCGAAGTAAAATCGATAACTTGCATTGAATAAGATCTCATCCAAAGGTGCAAAATTTCCATTTTCGAAGCTGGCTGTATTATTTAAATTGGGTTCAAAAAAATTAGGCAATGCTATACCAAATAAAAAATATCCAGATTGAAATGACATTCCGAAATTCCCGTCCAGATAAACATTATTATCGATAGCATCCTGAATTGCAGGATCAGACGGATTCTCAACCTGGTCAAAATCGATATTGCGAAAACCCACTCCCCCGGATAATCCGAATCTTAAAATATTTTTCGGGCTGAATTGTACAGCATACCCAACCGTGAATGTGGCAGAATTCGTTCTGAGTATACTTCTTTCGTCGCTGTATATTTCTGCTCCCACCGTAACCCCGTATTTAATTGGCATATCGAAGGTAAATCGTGTGGTTACAGGCGCGCCATCAATACCTACCCATTGCTGCCGGTGATTCAGGTTGAATACAGGCCTGCCTTCTAAGCCAGCATATGATGGATTTATTTGATATAGGTTGACAAAGAACATAGAGGATGAAGGCGAAATTTGAGAAACTACCTGTCCGCTATAAGCCAGAATGATTAATGTAATTAAAAATAAAAACCTGTATACCATAAAAAACCTATTCTTTGCTGATTTAATCCTAACAACAAATGTATCGTGATCTGCTTATATTATATTAATTCAAATTTATTAGAAAAAGTAAATAATTCCCCAATTAATATCAATTCTTAACACTTAATAATTTACTATTTTAGATTTAATTAACTATAAATACAATAATTTTTATGTTAGAAAAGTTACATTTAGTAGATATGTGGAATTAATTAAGAAAATGCAATAGTACAAAATTGCAATAAGCGATCAGTATAATAATAATTCGTACCGGTGTTTAATAAAATTGGAAACCAGACTATATTACTTTTCTTATTGAGCTCGATAGTTGTTCAACTGATAACATTCAAAGCTCAGGCTCAATATTTTATGGCTGGGCCAAAATTAGGGATCCAGGCTTACACGGTAAGCTATCAATTGAATTCCGAAAAAGATCAATTCGACCCTAAAGTAAAATTTGGATTTAATGCTGGTGTTGAATTTAATATCCCACTTGTAAAGAATTTTAACCTGAATCCGGAAATAAATTATACGCAACGCGGAAGAAAAATTTATGTCCAGGAAACCGGATGGACCATTAATGAAATGCATCATTATATTGAATTTCCATTGATTTTAAATTATCAGGTAGAGTCCAGGATTAAAAAACTGGGTCCAATTAAAAATATTGGTCCATTTACCTGGTTCTTCGGTATAGGGCCGAATATGAGTTATTTGCTGGGAGGATCCGGAACTCTTGAAACACAGGGAAACTCTCACGATTATAAGATATCATTTGAAGGCAACGAAGGAGATTATAATTATATGACCTTTAAGGATGTAAACAGGTGGCAATGGGGGCTTGACTTTAATATTGGTGTGATGTCTCCCCTGAAAAACAATAAAAATCTGGTAACCACATTACGCTTTACATATGGTCATACAGCACTTGGAGAGGCAGACGGATCTTCAATGCCCATCCTGGGATTTACGGACAATCTGGATCATAGTTACAGAGTTTTAAATCTATCATTCGCTTACCTTTTCGGTATGGATGTAGGATTGCTGAGAAAAGGAAAAAGTACCAAGGGCGCCAAGATCAAAACCAAAAATGTCGGTGGCCCTTCCTCAAAACCAAAAAATATCAACAAATTTAAGAAGAAGAAGAATTAATACAGATTCTATTTAAGTTCCAGCTTCTTTCGTGCCACTACCTGATTGTCAATTTTTATAATTAATTCCCAGTCCCCTTTTTTATCATCCACCGGTTCCCAAATAGTGTCTCCTAAAAAAAACCTGTAGGGGTTAGTCCTGATCTGATATTCGCCAACAAAAGAGGGTGCTATATTTCCACGTTTATCCTTAAATGGAGGGTGATGGATGATAAACTCCAGATATCTTCCTTTTCCATGCCGTATTTCTACCAACATGCCAAATTCAACATCCAATTCAGCCTCTATCTCATAAGTGAGGTCCTCCAGTTCAGGCAAATCCTTGCTTCTGGCATTCCACCTGGTATATTTCCCATAACTGATGATCTCAACTTCAGGAAGAGCCTTATTGCTTCGTTTCATTTTTCTGTAAATTGGAAAACGCCCTGTTTAGTCTCTCCAAACCCTTCTTTAATACTGACCTCGGACAGGCCAAATTTAACCTTTGAAAACCTAATCCTTCTTCTCCAAAAAGAAATCCATCGCTTAATCCAAGCCCTGCTTCATCAATTATAAATTTTTTTAACTTTTTCGTATCGATATTCGTGTCCCTGAAATCCATCCAGACCAGGTAGGTACCTTCAGGTTTCATAACTTTAACGGATGGCAAATGTTTTTGCATAAAATCTACCAGGTAATCAATATTTCCTTCAAGGTATTTCAGGAGCTGTTCGAGCCATTCACTGCCATTCCTATAGGCTGCCTCCTGGGCGAACAATCCAGCGATATTCCCAATATTTAAATGAAAATCATTAAGCTTCTCTTTGTAAATCCTTCTATTTTTCAAATTGGATATAATCATGTAAGCACTTGCCAATCCAGCTGTGTTGAAGGTTTTACTGGAAGACATACATGTAATCGTGTTTCTCGAGATATCTTCATTTATTGAAGCGGTTGGAATATGTTTATTCCCAAATAAGACAAGATCAGAATGTATCTCATCAGAAATAATTAAAATGTTGTTTTCAAGGCAGATATCTGCAAGCGCCTTAAGTTCTTTCTCCCTCCATACCCTGCCCCCCGGATTATGAGGATTACATAAAAAGATCATTTTCGTCCTGGGAGTAATTTTCTTATTCAGGTCATCCAGATCCATTTCATATCTTCCATTCTTATTAATCAGCGGGTTATTCAGGATATATCGATTATGGTTTGTAATGGTCCTGAAAAAGGGGAAATACACAGGTTTCTGAACTATTATCTCATCCCCGGGATCAGAAAAAGCATGTACAAGGACTGCCATTGATGGAACCACAGCCGGACCCGAAACGATCCATTCCTTTCTGATATCCCATCCATGCCGTGTCTTCATCCAATCCATAATTGCTTCATCCATTCCGGAAGGTTCCAGCGTATAGCCCAAAACCGGATGGTTAAGCCGGTTTTTAATCGACTCAATAATAAAATCAGGGGTTTTAAAATCCATGTCAGCTACCCACATGGGCAATACATCCTCCCTGCCAAAAATCAGCTTTCTCAGATCATATTTGATCGAATCTGTATTCTGCCTGTCAATTATTTCATCAAAATTATAATCCATCCTGTATATTAAGGGCTTAGATCATACAATGTTAACAGATATGAATATAAAATAAAAATCCCGCTTGCTTTGGGTGTAGCAAGCGGGATGCTCTATAATAAGTTTACATAGCGGTATATTAATACTCTTCAGGTAATTCTGTAAACAAGACCTTATCGGAATTCAGAAATGAAAAGTCACGCCATGTATATTCGAGAATTGGACTAACCTTAATGGTTGGCTCCTGTTCCCGGTTGTTGATCAATAAGGATCTCTTATTCACTTCAAACTCAAGATATCTGGCAAGTTCTCCATATGAAACCATACCACCAGCCTCCTGGATCTTCTTGAGCATATGATAAGTAAACATACCATGTTTCTTTTCTTTATAAGCAAACGCAGTCTGATCGCCTCGTGAAGCTGAGAACACGATTAAATTACCCATCACAAAAGGTGATTTCGGCCTGATCCTGATTCCCCTTGAGGCAAGCAGACTTTCACTTCTTGCACCACCACTGAAGCAGGCGTCCAGGAATATACTTACACGCTTTGTCTCATAGGCTGTATAACTATTGTATATTTCCTCAAGTGAAATGGCAAAATCCAGATCTGATGGACTAACATCCACCGGGATAATATAAGGTACCTTCAATTGTTCATCGGGCAAACCATGACCTGCATAATAAAATACAAATTCAGCCTTGCCTTCGTAAGCTTTTGCCAGGGCACTCATTTTCGATAAGGCCTGATTGATCTGTCCTGCAGTAGCATCAATCAATAATGAAATGTTCTCTCTAGGTATACCAAATGTTTTTACCAGGTACTCAGAGAATATCCGTGCATCGTGCTCAGCGAATTCAACATTAATGCTGCTCTCATTTCCGAGTTGATAAGAACTATAGTTCTCATTTCCTATTACCAGAGCAAATACATTTTCCTGAATTATATTGTTGACCGGAATAAGATCATCGACTTCTGAAAGTACTTCTGAACTGGCCACAGGTGTAGGAAACTCCTTCATTACAGGTATTTCAAGTTCAGGAAGTGTGATATTCAAATTGCCTAATTCAGGTTTTCCATTAAATGTACTTACATATACGCCATGCTGATAGGCATCATAATTATATAAAGATCCAAATAGGCTGGCTGTAAATCTCGTTACCACAAACTTATCATCATAGATGGAAAATTCAGGATCCATAATTTCAACGTAATTCCAGTTGTCTTTGAACCATACGGCATCATTAATAGGTACAGGAATCAAGGTTGTGATTGCACCCGGAACAAATAAGGTAAAGATTTCAGCATCGGCATTATATAAGCCAAGTTCAGCTTCATTCAATTTTACATATTTCCCTGCAATTTCATTAACTGCTAATGACGTTTGCCTTCGTACTTCCGCTTTACGGTTTTCCTCGGTTACCCTGAGATAGAAATCCTCTGATTTCTCAAACTCTCCTTTTAATTCCCATTGCCTGATCTTTAATTCGATCAGCTTACGCAATTCCTCCTCAATAGATACAGTATTGCTCACATTACTCAGGTCTTGGTAAATAGGGTTAATAATCCAATCACCGTTCTTATTAATGATCCCATATCTGCCATTTTTTCTAACGACAGCAAGGTTATTAATAAACTCTCCTGCATATTCAAACTTCGCATTTTTAACCTCGATGCCTCGACGATCAATGTATCCCCAGCTATTATTTGTCTTTACACTTGCAAGGCCATCACTGAAATGGTTTGCATCGGCAAATGATAAGGGAATTACAAGATCCCCACGATGATTAATAAATCCATATTTATCACCTCGTTTTACCAAGGCAAGTCCTTCGGAAAAAGCATCAGCTTTACTGAAATTATGTTTGATGATCCAGTTTCCGTTAAAGTCAATATAGCCACGCTCTCCTTTATATACTACTGATGCCAGACCATCTGTAAACGGTTTTGCTATATCAAATTCCTTATCAATCACTTTATTGCCTGCCTTATCAATATAATGAAAGGCATCCCCGTTATAAACAACCGCAAATCCTTCTGAAAATGAACTTACCGCATAAAATGCAGGTGTGACCGCAATCAGACCGGACTTATCAATGAAACCCCAGAAGTCACCTTTTTTTACACATGCCAGGCCTTCTGAAAACGGTTTTGCCTTGTCAAATTTAGGTTGAACAACCCATTGCCCTTTTTGATCAATGTATCCCCATTTATCATAATACTGGACACAAGCCAGACCTTGAGAATATGGAAATGCATGATCAAATCTTTCCCGGATTATCCAGTGCTCATTTTTGTCAATAAAGCCCCACAAGCCATCTTTCTGGGCAGGGATTAAATAATTCTGGCCATGAGATGCACCGGCAAAAAGGATAAAGAGGACATATAATATAGTAATTATTAGCTTTTTCATTTTAAAACAGTAAGGGTAATACGATTGTACTGGAATTCGGAATCATATACTCTGCTGTCCTGCAGCCACTCCATAAAATCGCCTTCCTCTAACATCTTGGGCAAAACATACGCATCAGCAATATTCTCTGAAGCCTTTAACAAAGGCTTTTTATATTTTTCAGAAGAAAATATCACATATAAGTCAATGAATTCCTTATCCATTGCCGTTTCCAGATATATCTCATCAACCATCAGATAAGAAAAATCTTCAAAATAATTATAGGATTCACCACTGGCAAAGAACATGTATTCCATGTCTGCTTTTACTGGAATTGCATGAAGATACTGTTCAGGCATTTCCTGATATGGAAGTAGCCTGTACGCCATGTGGTCATCCTCCACAATATAAATACTCAGGTATCCGTCAACCGGGCTGGAAAATGTAAGGTACATAGGAGCTCCGCTATTAAACAAATAAGTTCTGCACAATTCAGTCAGACAACTTCTTGGTTCAAAACTCAAATTGATCTGCGGTTTTACGATCTCTCTTACCATACCTTTGATTTTACAAATGATCCAGATCTCTGTCTCTTTACCATTCTCTCCTTTTACGATCCGGGATTCTTCTTTATATTGTTCTTTGAGGGTTTTCAGCCAATCGCCTTTAACCAGGGTATGCCCAATTATTTTAAAATCAGCTTTCCCCTCTTCAATCATCATATCTGAATCTTGTTCAACATATGATCCAAATGCATTATCAATCGCGTTAATCATCGCCTGCAGCTTTGCCAGTTCCATAGCTTCCTCTTTGCTCATGTCACTTTCAATCCTGACCTGGGCTTCACCAGAGGTATCTACTACCTTCTGACCGAACGCACCGCAGGCGATGAATAATAATATGATAACATTTCGAAACATGTTGAATGATTGATTTTATTAAAAGTCAAGAAGTTTATCTAGCTTATCATGAAGTATCTCGGTTTCTTCTTCGAGTTTCTTTCGGATAGCCTTCTTGGCTGTTTCAATAGCTATATCGGTATTGTAACCAATTCGTACTGATGCTTCCACATTTTTGTTGATCTTTTTGTAGATCTCAAACATGGTGATCACACGTCCGATCTCCTGTGCAATAATGTTCTTTGAAGCGGCAACTGTTTTGGTAACAGAAGCAGCTTCTTCATTATTAAGCTGACTGTTCGCCACGCTATTCTCGATCAGGGCAGCTACATTAGTTTGAACAAGACCTGCCAATTCAAGTTTTGCCAATTCCATGGCCTGTAATTTGGCAGCTGACTGGGTTTCAGCAACTGAGTTTCCGGTAGCCACTATATAAAGCGGATATCCATCTTCATCTTCCATATACTGAAGTTCCCATGACTTCTCGATCTGCTTATCCATTGGCAAAGCACCAGGAGCTACATACCAGTCCTTCCTTTTGAACTTCCTCGCTTCCTTACGAGCTTGCTTGGCTGCTTTCTTCTTAATTTGTTTGGAAAGCTGTCGATCGGGATTTTTAGCCTGGACCACATTGCCCATTCCAGCAATAAAAATGACCAGGAACAATAACGAAATTAATGAGTGTAAACGTTTCATTTTTTTAATAAATTTTGGTTATACAACATTACAGGCAATTACTGTTCCAAAAATGGAAATATTGAAACGGGTCAAATATTTGCCGACCGGATCAACCAGTTTTCTTGTTGATTTTCAGAGCGTTACAAAAGAAATAGTTTAAGAAAAAAACCAAAAGGATCTTGTACAAAATTGGCCTTTAGATGATAAAAGGGCACCTCCAATAGCTGTAAATGTATATTCAGGATCAGTAATATAATACAAGCAGGCATGATCACTATAAGCTTGGCACAGGATTATCGATTTAAATTTGACCTGGTCATTCGTTAGAGTTTTTTTA
Source organism: uncultured Roseivirgaceae bacterium (assembly GCA_964389805.1). GTDB lineage: Bacteria > Bacteroidota > Bacteroidia > Cytophagales > Cyclobacteriaceae > JAGTVG01. The sequence continues at coordinate 20,233 of CAYMFU010000126.1, forward strand.
AGTATTTTTATGAAAAGTTTTAGACAGAATTATAAAAATTGATCGTGATCAGGAATTCTGATCAATACATACCATAATCCGTGTTAAAATTCAATTAAATACAAAGCAGTCATAGCTGCTATATTTTTTTCGGAATGGAGATTTTTTAATTCTTAAAATCAAAACTATGTATGGCGGGGAATATTATAAATGAATATACGCAACCTCAAAGCAGTGAAGGTTCTAACCGAACAGCCCTGATCGTATTGACCACCTTATTTTTCATGTGGGGATTTATTACCTGCATGAATGATATTCTCATTCCTTTTCTGAAGAAGGCTTTTGAACTGGATAGGACCCAATCAATGCTTGTTCAATTCAGCTTCTTTACTGCATATTTTATAGGTGCATTGATATACTTCCTTGTTTCTGCCAGGACGGGTGACCCAATCAACAGGATTGGGTACAAAAACGGAATACTCGCTGGTTTATTTATTTCTGCAATTGGATGTCTTATGTTCTATCCAGCTGCAGAACTACATAAATTTGGCTTGTTCCTAACTGCCCTTTTTGTGCTGGCTTTAGGATTTACCTTACTGCAAATTGCTGCCAATCCGTATGTAGCAGTTTTGGGTAAACCAGAAACGGCTTCAAGCCGGCTTAACCTTTCCCAGGGTTTTAATTCTTTTGGAACAACCATTGCCCCGATATTTGGTGGCTACCTTGTCTTTCATTATTTCGCCAAATGGGGAGATCCACTGATCAGTAATGCTGGCCTGCCCATCCTGACTGACACTGGTGATCCTATATCAGCACAGGGAGTCCAACTACCCTACCTGATCTTTGCCGGGATATTTTTATTATTGGCTATACTGATCAAATTTACCAAACTACCAAAATTGGATGGAATTGAAAGCATTCAGAAAGGGGCAGGTGCGCTTAAATACAGGCACCTGGTACTTGGGATCATAGCGATATTCATGTACGTGGGTGGTGAAGTGAGTATTGGTAGCGTATTGATCAACTACATGAATGAAACTGTTGGATTTACTGAAATGAAAGCAAAATCTTTTCTGGCATTTTATTGGGGAGGTGCAATGATCGGCAGATTCCTGGGAGCAATTTCTTTAAGTAGTATGGAAAATAATTCCAGGAAATTATTGATAATGGTTGGAATGGCCTTTTTAAGCTTCCTGGTGATATACCTGGCGGTGTATATTGAAAGCGGATTTAGCTTTCCTTTTACCGAGGTAGTTCCGTTTATTGGCTTTCTTGTACTGAACTTGCTTGCATTTTTACTTGGAAGATCTATGCCGGCCCGGACACTGCTTGTATTTTCTTTGATCGTAATTTTATTGCTGGTGACTACCCTATTATCCGGTGGCATGGTCGCGGTTTGGACTGTTATCAGTATTGGTCTGTTTAACTCCATCATGTGGTCAAATATTTTCACACTGGCAATTAAGGACCTTGGCAAATATACGAGCCAGGGATCGTCATTGCTGGTTATGGCGATACTGGGAGGCGCCTTGATCCCTTTGGCTCAGGGTGCGGTAGCTGATTCAATGAATGGTTATCATTATTCCTTCTTTATACCGATCTTCAGCTATATTTATTTGGCATATTACGGATGGAAAGGACATATAGTTAAAAAGTTTCAGTAAAATGACATGATTCCTGGCTCTAATTCATAAACAAAATGAGATAGTGAATATCTTTGCAGTTCTGTCGATTCTGCCCAAAATTGGAAATTAAATAATACAGATAAAAAATTATACAATCATATGAAACGAATCCTGCTGCAGCGGGGTGAGTTTTATGTGACCTTAATAGATTAAATTTAAACACATGAAAGAAGTTACATTAGGAATAGATATAGGAGGAACCTTTACTAAATTCGGATTTATTGAAAGAAGCGGAGAAGCCATTTTTGACAGTTCAGTAACCACCTCCGGACACAAGGACATTGCATCATATCAGAAAGCACTGGCCGATGATATCAAAAGCTCATTCACAAAATTTCAGGACGAATATAAATTAGTCGGCGTGGGTATCGGAGCTCCTAATGGTAATTATTATAAAGGAACCATAGAATTCGCCCCAAATCTAGATTGGAAGGATGTGGTCCCTTTTGTCGATATGTTTAAAGAACACTTTGACCTGCCAATGGCACTGACTAACGATGCGAATGCTGCTGCTATTGGAGAAATGATCTATGGATCTGCTGTTGGAATAAAGAATTTTGTGATCATTACACTTGGAACCGGATTGGGAAGTGGAATAGTCGTAAATGGAGAGGTAGTTTATGGACACGATGGATTTGCAGGTGAGGTGGGTCATGTACAAGTATATGAAAACGGTCGCATGTGTGGATGTGGTCACAGAGGATGTTTTGAAACATACGCCTCAGCCAGTGGATTAAGAAGAACTGTCTTTGAATTATTATGCAGTGAGACCACACCTACAAAACTTCGAAATGTTAATTTCAATGACATGACTGCCAAAATGGTTGCTGATGCAGCTAAGGAAGGTGATGAGATCGCTATTAAAGCTTTTGAGATCACTGGGAAAATTCTGGGCATGAAGCTGGCCGATACAGTGGCACATACCAGTCCGGAAGCCATATTCCTGTTTGGCGGACTTACAAATGCTGGAGATATATTGTTTAAACCAACCCGGGAAAGTTTTGAGGATAATTTGCTCAAAGTATATAAAAACAAAATTAAAATTGTTCCTTCAGGATTGCAGGAAACCAATGCAGCAGTTCTTGGTGCAAGTGCCCTGGCCTGGAAGGAATTAGAGCGATAACTTTGTTTTATCATTACAGATGGGTGGTCGTATTGACACTTCATCTTATACCATAAAATTCTTAATGAAGTAGTACATTATAAATAATTAAAATATGAATAATCGAAGATTTTTACCTGTTATCATTATTAGCTTTGTTGTTTTGTTTGTTGTAATTCTTCTTTCTTCAAGTCTGTTCCTGACCATAAGACCAGGGGAAAGAGGCGTTATATTCGACCGTTTTTCCGGTTTGAAAAAAGATAATATCTATCAGCCTGGATTTCATGTCAAAGCCCCATGGAATGATATGATTATCTATGACGTCGCCGAATCCAAGATCGAAGAGACGATGGATGTACTTGACAAAAGTGGGTTGTCAATTAAGGTAGATGTATCAATTCGTTTTCATCCTATATTTGATCGCGTAGGTTATCTTGAAGAGATCTTTCGCGGTGATTATATCGATCGTCTGGTAATTCCGGAAGCCAGGTCAACGGTTAGAAAGGTTATGGGCCGATACACTGCTGAAGAAATATATTCCACGAAAAGAAGTCAAGTGGAAGAATCTATTATCATCGAAACTGAAGACATATTGGCTGAGAATTATATCATAATGAAAGCCCTGTTGATACGGTCCATTAATCTGCCCGAACAGATAAAAACAGCAATTGAGAATAAATTGAAGCAGGAACAGGAAGCCCTGGCATATCAGTACAGGCTCGATCGTGAGGAAAGTGAAGCAGAAAGAATGCGTATCCAGGCAGAGGGAGAAGCAAGGGCAAACCAGATCATCAACAGCAGCCTTACCTCAAGTCTGTTGAGAATGAGGGGTATTGAAGCAACAATGAAACTCGCTGAATCTCAGAATTCTAAGGTAGTTATAATTGGAAGTGGAAGTGACGGTTTACCGCTGATACTTGGCAATAACTAATAAAATAAAAATCCCGCCAAAATAAGCGAATAGCTATCCGGCGGGATTTTTTCCATTTCAATATTTACTAATTATGATGAGCCAGCTCCTTCTGATGTACCAGTTCCTCCAGCATATCAGTCGTTAATGATTTTGGTCTTTCAATAGGATATCCCAAAGCCCTATCCCATATAATATTGGATAGTACTCCAATGGATCGGCCTATACCAAACAGTACAGTATAGAAATCATATTCTGTAACCCCATAATGCCATTGAATAACACCTGACTGGGCATCTACATTTGGCCATGGATTTTTTGCTTTACCTTGTTCAATTAAAATGTCCGGGGTAACCTCATAAATCAGACTAACATATTTGAAAATAAGATCATCTGGTAAATGCTTGAGGCAGAATTCCCTTTGTGCAGTATACCTGGGGTCTGTTTTTCTCAATACTGCATGACCATATCCGGGTACTACCTGGCCAGATTTTAATGTATCCCAAACAAATTGTTTCATTTCGTCCTTTGTCGGGATCTTCCCGCCCATTTTCTTCATTACGTCCTGTATCCACCTTAATACCATTTCATTGGCTAATCCATGCAATGGTCCAGCCAGACCGTTGATCATAGATGAAATGGAATAATATACATCGGACAGTGCACTTGCAACCAGGTGTCCTGTATGTGCGCTCACATTTCCACTTTCATGATCACTATGTAGAATGAAATACAATCTTGCCAGATCATCATACGGTTTACCAATCCCCATCATCCTGGCAAAATTCCCACCCCAGTCTAATTTAGGATCACCTGGAATTATATCTCCATTCTTATACTTTTTCCTGTATATATATGCCCCTATTCTCGGCAACTTTGCCAACAGGTTTAATGAATCTTCAAACGTTGGATCCCACAAGTCCATCTTACCGATCTCCATTTTCTTGTATTTGGGTGTAAAGATCGATTCTTTCTCCATAGAAACTACAGCTGCTGAAAACATGACCATAGGATGGCATTCAGCTAAATCATCTAATACCTTATATACATAATCTGGTACGTTCCTTCTCGAGACCAATTCATGCATAACTTCCTTAACCTCCTTCTTGGTAGGAATATCTCCGGTCAATAGTAAATAAAGAAATCCTTCCACGTATGGGATTTCTGCACCGGGAGGTTTAGGTAACTTTTCGAGAACCTCCGGAATAGTATATCCCCTGAACCTGATCCCCTCATATGGATCGAGGTAGGAAATGTCTGTAACCAGGCATTTGACTCCACGCATTCCGCCTATTGCCTGTCCGATTGTGACCTTGCCTATTTCAAGATCACCATGTTCCTTGATTAACTTGATGGTCCTGGGCCGCCATGCTTCAATCTTTTTTGCGAGTGTTTGTTTTAATATCGACATATTTGAAAAGATTAATAATTAAAAAATGCTCTTTTAAATTGTATTAATTAAGTTCATTTAAACAGATGGTAATTGTTCAGATTTTCCCAATTTTATAATCCCTATTGGATAATTCCTCCACAAAAAAGTTACCGATCTATCAGTATACGGATTAATTAAATCCATCAATAATGATTGCACTATAATATAAGAACGTATCGTAAATCAGGATTAGTTCCCCGTCATTCATAATTTATTAAAAAAGAATAAATGACAATTCCAGTAGTTTAATTTAAGCATTTATTCAAAAAATTGATAATTTTTCATCGGTTTTTTGCAATATTTTTATAAAGAAATTAAAGCAATTCTTTGCAAAAGTCCATAATAACGGCCTGTAACATGTTTAAACTAATTTCTTATTGTTGGGCAACAATATATTGTTCGTCATTAGAACAATATGTTTGTCGTGATCTTTATCTCAAAGGCAAAATAATACTACCTCGATAAAACAAAAGGCATTTTTATAAGTTGATCAGATAGATTGGTATTTAAAGGGGAATTAAGTAAAATTTATTATTTTTGACAAAGACTGAGGAAAATCATTATTCATCAAAGTCGAAAATATTTTTTTAGCAATTATAACATCATTTTAAAATGTCAGACTACGCAGAATTAAACATTGATGGCAACAGCTATCAACTTCCCATTATCGAGGGAACAGAACAAGAGAAAGGATTAGATATCTCCAAACTAAGAGCTACTACAGGATATATTACCGTAGATACCGGTTTTAAGAATACTGGATCCACTAAAAGCTCTGTTACCTTTCTTGATGGTGAAAAAGGAATTTTAAGATACAGGGGCTATCCCATTGAACAAATAGCCGAAAAATCATCATTCCTGGAAGTTGCCTACTTACTCATTTATGGACAACTTCCTGCACAGTCGGAATTGAACCAATTTATGGCTGCCATAAAAGAAGAATGGCTTGTTCATGAAGATATAAATACCATTTTATCAGGATTCCCGGCAGATGCGCACCCTATGGGTGTATTATCATCACTCGTGACTGCACAAACTGCCTTTTTCCCGGAATCCCTTGATCCTTACAGGTCAGCTGAGAAAGTAAACCGAACCATCATCAGGCTAATTTCCAAAATGCCTACAATGGTTGCCTGGGCTTATACAAGATCCAGAGGTAGGGTAAGTAACTATCCTGATAACAACATGGGATACGTTGAAAATTTCCTCAAAATGATGTTCTCAACCAGGGCACAGGAATACGAAGTTGATCCAATCGTAAAGGATGCTATGGATAAGATATTCATTCTTCACGCTGACCATGAGCAAAATTGCTCAACATCAACAGTTCGGATTGTAGGTTCTTCACACGCCTCCCTTTATGCATCCATTGCAGCAGGGGTAAATGCACTTTGGGGCCCATTACATGGTGGTGCCAACCAAAAGGTAATCGAAATGTTGAAACATATTGAAGAAAATGGCGGGGATGTACAAAAGTTTATATCAAAAGCGAAAGATCACGATGATCCATTCCGTTTGATGGGCTTTGGGCACAGGGTATATAAAAACTTCGATCCACGCGCAACCATTTTGAAAAAATCAGCAGACCAGATTTTCGAAAAGCTTCGTATCGATGATCCTATGCTAGAAATCGCCAAGCATCTTGAAGATGTAGCTTTGAAGGATGAATATTTTGTAAAAAGAAAACTATATCCGAATGTGGATTTCTATTCCGGAATAATTATGAAAGCCATAGGTATTCCGATAGAAATGTTCCCTGTTATGTTCTCTATTGGTCGTCTTCCTGGCTGGATCGCACAATGGAAAGAAATGAGGGAACACCAGGAGCCAATAGGAAGACCGCGACAGATCTATGTTGGAGCAACAGAAAGAGATTATGTCCCACTCGACAAAAGATAGTTTTAGAAATATTGAACTGGTATATCCAAACTGAAAAATAATTTCCATGTTCCATAGTTAAAAGCGGATCATGCAATTTGATTTGATCCATTGGACTCTGTAAATGAACTAATTTTTTCTTCAGAGGTCGGCAGATGTAAATGGTCTTATTGGCCAAAGACTATCTATCGATTCAAATATGCAGGATATAATTATGGAGGGATGATTTTATCTAAGCAAGATCAAACAGTTCTCAATGAAAGTTATTACTTTTTGATGTCTTTTAACAAGATGGCATGACACTACAGGAAGAATTCGATCAAGCCGTAAATCACACTAAGGAACTTACACAGCGTCCATCAAATGATATTCTATTGAAACTGTATGCATTATATAAACAATCGACTGTGGGTGATGTAGAGGGTGAATTGCCCGATGTGATGGATTTCAAGGCTTCGGCAAAATACAGGGCATGGGAATCACTAACAGGTAAATCAATGAACACCAGTCAGAAGGAATACATAGATCTCGTCAATTCATTAGAATAGAAAAATGTGGAATATTTTTACCAACCGAATATAATATCAGATGCATTTCACCTGGATGAGGAGGAATCAAGGCATTGTGCACGGGTTCTCAGGAAAAGAATTGATGATCAAATCATAGTCTTCGATGGAAGCGGAGGAGTTTACACTTGTAAAATTACAAGCGTACATGGCAAGAAGGTAGAATTCGATATTATTGGCAAAGAAACCATTAAGAAAGCCGGTTATACAATACATCTGGTTATTGCTCCTACAAAAAATGCAGACCGTATTGAGTGGTTTATAGAAAAATCCATCGAGGTTGGGATAGATCGAATATCTTTCATCAACTGTCAAAATTCCGAAAGACATCGAATTAATATTTCCAGGATAAGGAAAAAGATAATAAGCGCAATGAAACAATGCCAGAATCCTTTCCTCCCTGAGGTTAACGATATTCTTTCATTCAATGATTATTTACATTCTTCTGATCAGGATTCTGAAAAATACATTTGTCATGCATCGAGAGGCAAAAACAAGTTCCTTATGAATGTGGCAAATAAGCACAGTTCATACCAGATACTAATTGGGCCCGAAGGTGATTTCACCGAAAATGAATTAATCCTCGCCGAGAATAAAGGATTTCTTCCTGTATCCCTGGGTATTTCAAGATTAAGGACTGAAACAGCTGGCTTTGTAGCTTGTGTATTACTCAATGCTCTGAATATGAAGACCTGAATAGTCCCATAGCCGGCCCTTTTTATATGCGATATTTCCTGCTTCAACCATCAGAGGTGACTTGATGTTATTCCTAAATAAAGCCCCGGTTCCCAGGCCCTGTTCCATCTCTGCCTCTAATCCAAAGGTATACTGGCAAATCGCATTAAGGCCTATGTTCGATTCCAGCGCTGAAGTAATCCACCAGCCTGTATTATTTGATTTCGCAAGTTCGATCCATTCCGAGGTAGATTGGAATCCTCCCAGGAGTGAGGGTTTTAAAATGAGATATTGGGGTTGTATTTGTTCTATCAGCTTCTTTTTATAAGGATAAGTATAAGCCCCTATTAATTCTTCATCCAATCCAACTGGAATTGGAGAATGATTGCATATATATTGCATTGATTCCCATTGCCCTGATTTTATGGGTTGCTCTATTGAATGTATTTTTAATTTTTCAAGACGCGACAATTTACCCATTACGTTTTGCATATTAAATGCTCCATTCGCATCAACTCGTAAAGTGATATCCCGTTCTGAAAATTGGTTTCGGACATATCTAAGAACTTCCAGTTCAGTGTCAAAATCAATAGCTCCTATCTTGATCTTTATACATTTAAATCCTGATTCGACCTTTTCCTCTACCTGATCCAGCATAAATCCCTTATCTCCCATCCAGATCAATCCATTGATGGGAATACCCTCACCGTTAAAGAAATTGTTTATGAATATTCTTCTTTCACCTCCATTTTTATGGTCGAGAAAGGCAGTTTCAATGCCCATCTTTATTGAAGGCCAATTATGCCCTAATTGATTTTCCATAAACTGGATCAGAGATGTGTAGTCATTAACGCCGAGCTGTTGAATATCACTACATACCTGACTTAACTGCGTTTCAAATTCCGGTCTGTCATCCATACTAAGCCCAGGTAATATACTGCATTCTCCGATACCTGTTGCTCCAGAGTCATCTTCCATGAAAATGAAATAAGATGTTTTGTTCTTTAGGATACCCCTTGAAGTACCCGCATCAAACTTAAACTTGAGAATATATTTTTTCCAGTGTGCTTTCATCCTTCAACAAGGTATTTGATAAAGATCGCTTGTTTAGATAAATCCTTTTTTATATTTGCAAATTAGATCAATTAAAAGTACTAAATTTTATCGTATGTCAGAAACGGAAATGACCATTGATGTATTGATTGAAATTCCTAAAGGCAGCAGGAATAAATATGAATATGATAAGGTTAAAAAAGTGATAAGATATGACCGGATGATCTTTTCATCAATGCACTATCCCAGTGATTATGGATTTGTGCCGGAAACACTTGCTTTAGATGGCGATGCACTGGATGCTCTTGTTCTGGTATCTGACCCGACTTTCCCAGGATGCCTGATAGAAGTAAAACCCCTGGGTCTGTTCAGAATGTATGACGAAATGGGCCCTGACGATAAACTTCTTTGTGTTCCCGTAAGTGACCCTATATGGAATAAATTAACCAGTCTTGAAGAAGTAAATCCGCATATTATTAAGGAAATTGAGCATTTTTTCAGGGTTTATAAAGACCTTGAAGAGAAAAAAGTAGGCATTGAAGGTTGGGAAGATAAAGAATCAGCCATTACGTCCATTAAAGAGTCCCAAAAAAGGTATTGGGATGACTATAATGCCCTGGGTACTTCTAAAGTGTAAGCTCTGAATAAGATCCTCTTTTAAAACTACCAAATGTCTGATCTGGAACTGGATAAATTCAAATATGATCTACCGGAATCCAGAATTGCTAGATTCCCTCTGGAACAAAGGGACCAGTCTAAATTACTGCATTACAATAAGGGTGTAATTTCCCATCACCAGTTCAGGGACATAAACAAACTATTTCCCGAAAAAAGCCTTCTTGTATTCAATGAAACTAAAGTTATCCCGGCCAGGTTAACCTTTTTCAAAGAGACAGGTGCAGTCATCGAGATCATGCTTCTCAATCCGGAAGAACCATCAATAGATATTAATATTACCATGAATTCTAATTTCAAGGTAGCATGGGAATGTATGGTGAAAAATTTAAAAAAATGGAAACCAGGGCAAACGCTTTCACAAAAAATAACTGTAAATGATAAAATATCCCACATTAAAGCTAAGCTGATCAATAAGGAAAAAAACTCTGTGGAGATCAGCTGGGATAATCCTGAACTTACCTTCGCTGATATCCTGGAATATTCAGGAAAAGTTCCACTCCCCCCCTATCTGAAACGCGAACCGACTCCCATTGATAAACCACGGTACCAGACTGTATATTCTAAGAACAAAGGTGCAGTAGCTGCCCCAACAGCTGGTTTACATTTTACAAATGAAATCATCAACGAAATTATGACTTCAAATCATGAAACTGATTATATAACGCTTCATGTTAGTGCCGGTACTTTTCAACCAATAAAAGAACAGGATGTTACAAAGCATGACATGCATAAGGAAACTGTAATAGTAAGCAGAGCTAATTTAGAAAAAGTATTAAATAACCTGGGTAACATAATTGCCGTCGGAACTACCTCAATGCGGACACTGGAGAGCTTATACTGGTTTGGCACAAAACTAATATTGGGAAATGATATATCGTTTTTTATTGAAAAGCTATATCCATATACTAAATCGGAAGTAAAGTTACCTTCTGTAATTGAAGCCCTGAGTGCAATAATGGGCCACATGAATACATTGAATATCGACCAGATTCAGGGAGAGACACAGATCTTTATCCTGCCAGGATATCAATTCAGGATATGTGACGGATTGATCACGAACTATCATATGCCTGGCTCTACACTTATGCTTCTTGTGGCAGCATTCGTTGGAGATGACTGGAAAAGAATTTATGATGAGGCCTTGAATAATGAATACCGGTTTTTAAGCTATGGAGATTCCTCATTTCTGTTGCCTGGAAGCCTATAATGAAAAATCCCGCCTTGGAAGGCGGGATTACTGCAACCGATACACAATTTTATTCTACACCATTAGACGGCCGTCAGTATTTTATATATCTTTATATTCCATTATTTGTTAGATTTCATATATTGAAGATCAAATAAAGGGCCAAAGTATAAAATCAATTCAAATAGTGATTTTATTGGCTTTTCAGAAACGAAAAGATATTATATTTGGAAAATATTCCCAAATTGGGACAAACTTGAAAATTATGGCAAAACTAGTTCGATCAAGCAGGAAGGTTATAGCTGGGGTTTGTGGAGGGATTGCAAATTACCTCGATTGGGATCCTGTATGGGTTAGAATTCTATTTGTAGTATTATCTATTGCAACAGCAGTACTGACTGGCATCATCGTCTATGCGGTCCTATGGATAGCCATGCCGGAGGGCGAATAAATCAGAGTTTCACAATATGATCTGCCAGATATTCCATCTGTTCCTTTGAATGAACGGGGTAATTGGCTATCCGAATTATAGAGGAAGTATCCGGTCTTGCTAAAACATCAAATTCAATTCTATTTTCTGACATAAAATTGAGTATTCTTTCATTTGCTATCTCTGTTTTAGCACATATGATATTCAGTGATCGAGTTTTTGGATCGTTTATCAAGGGTTTCAGATTTGGATTATCATTTATGGAATTGTAAAGAATGATTGATTTATATTTGATTTCATTTCTGATCATGGTTAATCCCCTATTAAAGAAATCCTGAACAATCATTCCCAAAATGTAAATGCGATCGATCTCCACATTATCCTGAACAAAACACTTTTTTGTTTTTGAAAAACCAGGATCAAATTCCATGTACATACCATTTAATTGCTTCACAAGCATATCAAAAAGATCACTTTTCAGGATCCAAACGACAAGATCCTGACTCATCCCAAATCCATACCGGGTTGAGAAACTGAAAGATTGAATTTTTTCAAAATCCAGGGGATCAGTAGGACTTGAACATGAAATGTCCAAATGGGTAAAGGGCAAAGCACTATAATCAAGGTTTTCTATCCGGTTATTGAGAAGGGCTTTTTGACCAGTCACTGGATCAATATCCTGAATGATCAGTGGTTTTTCTCCAACATCGCCACTTGAAAGATCATTTGTATGATCATCCAAAAAAGTAACTTTGTTATTGTAAAACCTTATATTATCCGCAAATTCAGTAGATCCGGCAACGGTTATTGTACCAGATCCCACGTTTGCAAGGGTTTTTAACAATAACTTTTTATCCTGTAATAAAATCAAGTCAAAGCCAGCAGGAATTTCAAAGAGAGCAATCAATCCGTCAAGACTATGCTGAATAATTTTTGATAAGATCTTCGGGTCAGGTTCAGAACCCATATATCCTTCCTTAAATGCTTTTTTCTGATGATAACCAAAGGTATGATATGGCTGTGGTGCTTCAACTTTGAAGGATAATGATCTTATCATTTCAAATGGAATAGTTATGGATTAAATAAATATAATAAACTATTCAAAATGGATTGATCATTTTAAATATATTTGTATCTTTAGTTTAGTTATTACGATTGTTCTTTGATAAAGATATTTAAGATTACCCATCGGTGCTGACATTATATTAATCAAACTTAACACTAACGATTTACCGAGTAATTCTTGCTGTTTAAACCGGGCCTCAACCTGTTTTCAGGTCTCCGTTTATCGGAGTTAACAGTGGATTGTTGATACAGTCGAGAAGCTCAAATCCTGTCAATTTGAGGTTTGATTACCTTAAATCGCCCGGTGGGTTTTTTTTATTTTAATAAAGCACCCGGAATCTGATCGTATTCTCTATTTCCCTGAATTCCTTTATTACCTGCCTGTCATATTCCTTATTAACTGCCAGAATCATATACCCTATTTTATCATTGGTCTTTAAAAATTGACCCACGACATTAATATTATGTCCAGCAAGAACATTATTAATCCTGGCCAGGATACCTGGCACATTATGATGTATATGGATAAGCCGGTGTGCATCCCTAAATACTGGTAATTGTAGCTCCGGAAAATTCACACTGTTATTTGTATTACCGGTATTGATGTAATCGATCATTTTGTTCGGCACAAAATGAGCTATGTTTTCCTGTGCTTCAAGTGTAGAACCTCCCACGTGGGGTGTTAAAATGGTATTCGGCAAATCTATTAGTTTGGAGGCAAAGGGTTCTTCATTACTTTTTGGTTCGTAAGGGAAAACATCAATTGCAGTACCTGCAATCCTTCCGGATTCGATATGTTTGTGTAAAGCATCAATATCCACAACCTGGCCTCTGCTTAAATTCAGAAAGATAACACCGTCTTTCATTAGCCCAAATTCATGATCCCCGATTAAATTCCTGTTTTCTTCCCGGCCATCTACATGTATGGAAACGATATCAACTTGTTTCAGTAAATCTTCCAGAGATTCTAATTTTTGAACATTCCCCAAGGCAAGTTTTTCCTTTATGTCATAATAGTAAACTTTCAAACCCAGTGATTCTGCAAGTATGGATAATTGGGATCCTATATTCCCATATCCGACTATCCCCAGCTTTTTACCACGTATCTCATAACTGCCCTCAGCAGATTTATTCCAATTCCCTTTATGCATCTCTCGAGATTTATCCGGGATATTGCGTATTAACAGGATGATCTCCCCTATCGCCAGCTCAACTACTGAACGGGTATTGCTAAAAGGAGCATTAAAAACCGCAACTCCTCTTTCCTGACAGGCTTCAAGATCGATATGATTTGTACCAATGCAAAACGCCCCAATAGCCATAAGACGGTTCGCAGATTCGAGAACTTTCCTGGAAACCATAGTTTTTGATCGTATTCCCAGAATTGAAACATCTTTTATTTTCTCGCACAATTCATCTTCATCGCAAGCGTAAGAAACTGTTTTAACCTGATAACCCTCCTGTCTGAGCAACTCTGCTGCCTGTGGGTGTACGTTTTCCAGCAGAAGTACTGAAATCCGGTTCTTAGGATATGAGATGGAAGCTTCTATTTTGTTCTGAAACAAGATCTCATCCAGGCTCGGTGCAATATGATCTGCCTTCTCGATGATCGAGTTCCGTTCTACATTCTCGGTAAAAGCGTAAAATGTATTGGCCAAACCAGCCTTTTTGATCTGATAATCAGAATATCCATCTCCAATTACATAAATATCACCTTTCAGGTTCAAGGATTTTAACAACTCAACCTTCCCATTATCCTTACTTAAAATATTATTTGTATCAAATCCTGTGATTTTATCATCTTCGGAATAGGTAAATGTATTTGCAAACACGTTTTTTCCCGGTATCCCGAAATCTTCAACTGCGGGGACAATGATCTCACGGAATCCATTGGAGATAATATATATCTGATCTGAATAGTTTGTGAAAAATTGTTTATTCCTTAAGAAGGAAGGTGAAATATCTCCCTTAATTTCGTTAATCAAAGGTTCAATATGGTGCCTTGTTGCATTCAGGAGCTTAATACGCCTGGATAGGGATTCAGAAAAATCCATTTCCCCTTCCATAGCTTCATCTGTAATCTGATGGATTTCCTTCCTTATATTTTCTGATTCTGGCTGTTCCGCCAATGAAAATTTTCCCAGCAATTCGAAGGTCTCAGATTTTATAAATGTGCTGTCAAAGTCTATGACAAAAATGATCTTTGAAGTATCCATATTCGATCCATCTTTCATGAGCAAAACTATACAAATGACAAGGATTATTATTACCTATAATCTAATTTAAATGAATTTTAGTCGTTATACACATAATAAAATTCAAGAGAATGAAACATTCACTGACAAAACTCCTTCTTGTAGTATTAGTCACATCATGCAGTACAAGCAGCACTTTGATGCAATCGATCATGTATGGTGATGATGGACTATCAGAATCTGAGGTAATTGAAGGATTAAAGACCGCTTTAAATATTGGTACGGATAAAGCCGTAACATTAGTATCTGATCCTGATGGCTATCTTAAAGACCAAGTCATTAAGATTCTATTACCGCAAGAATTGAATAAGCTCATAAATGATCTCCGGGATGCCCCTGGCGGGGAACAGATTTACAATGCCACGATAAAACCATTGATTGAAGACCTTATAAATGCTATAAACCGGTCCGCATCAGATGCAGCGTCTGAAGCTATTCCAATATTTAAAAATGCAATAACGGAAATGACCATACAGGATGGATGGGCTATATTAAAAGGAGACTATAAAAATGCAGGCAACAGCTCCGCCACAAGGTATTTTCAGGATAAGACCTCCGCTGACTTGAGTAATCTGTTTCAACCTAGTATCGAAGCCTCGCTGAACAAGCCGCTTATTGGAAATACTTCTGCAAATACAATTTGGAACAAGTTCCTTCAGGCTTATAATGCCGTTCAAAAAAGTCCGGCCAATTTTCTCATGAATCTTGATCCTGTAAATGAGCCTGACCTGTCAGTATATGTCACCGACAAAGCACTTGATGGATTATTTATCAAAATTGCAGATGAAGAAAAGGAGATCCGGGATGACCCTTATAAGTATGCAAATGATATTATAAAAAAAGTATTTGGGGATGACTCAGTCAAATAACTCTTACCCTTAGAGAGTACCAGCATTTAAAGAAACCAATGGTAATATACAATTGACTATGAAATAAATACACCTGGCTTGCCTGCTTATATAATGGTTCAGCCCGGACTAATAAATCTTAGTTCTCAAGTTTTTTAACTTTCTGCAATTCAGTAGCAGCATCGACCATTAAGTGCCACGTCACGACTTTTCCGGTCTCTATAGACTCATAGGCAAGCCCCTTTTCCATTTCAATCACTTTAGACTTACCCAGGTCATACCTTAGCGCATCTACTATATCACCTGGTTTTAATGGATTCTGATCTAGATCGACCATACGCAGATTAGATGATTTATCGGCCTTCCCTTTCTTCTTAAAAAAATTAAACATATTGTTTTTTACTTGTTCCTCTGTACGTTCAAATCAAATATACCCAACTGATATATTAAAAATAAAATAAAACTCAAACCTTTTTTAATATTGCCCGTAAAATATAGTATCTTTATGATATCATTTTAATATCAATTTAAATTTTAATAAAATGGAACAGGAAAAAGAATATAATCCCATCTCCGGTTATTTAATGTTAACCATATTAGTGATCGTATTGATATTCGGAATTTATTCCGTTGTCATCATTCCAAATCCAGTATTTATTGTTTTACTGGTACTATTTACCGTACTGATGGTCATTGGATTCGTAATTGTTTACCCTAATTATTCCAGTGTAATGACCTTATTCGGAAAATACAAAGGGACAATAAAAAAGAATGGCTTTCACTGGGTTAATCCTTTCTTCATCCGCAAGAAAGTTAGCCTGAGGGCACAGAACTTTGACAGTGAAAAGATCAAGGTAAACGACAAACTGGGAAATCCCATACAAATTAGTGTCATCCTGGTGTGGAAGGTAGAAAATACGTTTAAAGCAGCATTCCAGGTCAATGACTATGAACATTTCGTAAGGGTTCAATCAGATGCTGCGGTGAGAGGGTTGGCGGGGACCTACCCCTATGACAACTTTGACGATGAGCAGGCGGAGATCACCTTAAGATCCGGATTAAAGGAGATCAATCATGCACTGGAAAAAGAGCTGTCGGAGCGACTGGATATTGCAGGTTTGTATGTGATCGAAGCCCGGATAGGATATCTTGCATATGCCCCGGAAATTGCAAGCGCAATGTTAAGGCGACAGCAGGCCACAGCGATCGTATCAGCCAGGCAAAAGATTGTTGAAGGAGCAGTGGGAATGGTTGAAATGGCTCTGGCAGAACTGAATAAGAAGGACATCATAGATCTGGATGAAGAAAGAAAAGCAGCAATGGTCAGCAACCTTATGGTGGTATTATGTGCCGATAAAGATGCAAGTCCTGTTATAAACACAGGCACACTTCATCAATAGTCGAAACCATGGATAAGAAATTGTTTAATGAAGAACAGCGTTTTGATCAATTATGGTTGAAAGTCCCCCTTTATGTGTTTGCTGTTGGGAATGTGGTATTATTCGCGTATGGATTTTACCAACAAATGATTGTAGGCGAACCATGGGGGGATAATTCCTTGTCTGATGTGGGGCTTGTCTTTGTAACAGTTCTTGTGTTTCTGATTTGGGGAGTTGTATTTTTTCTTTTCGAGAAAACGAAATTGATCACCGTTTTTTACGAAAAGAAGATACTGCTAAGATTTCCTCCTTTCTTTTCTAAAGAAAAAGCAATCCCTATCCATATGATCAAAAAGATGGAAGTGCGGAAATACAATCCTATTTCAGAATTTGGAGGTTGGGGATTAAGATACGGTTTTAACGGAAAAGCCTATAACATCAAAGGAAATATGGGATTACAGATCCATTTTATTAGTGGTAAAAGACTCCTTATTGGAACACAAAAACCTGAGCAAGTTAATTGGGCCATAAATAAAATGCTCACTTCAGAATAAATCATTGACAGAATTGAATAATGGCAAAGAAAAAACCATTTGTATTAAGGATCAGCCTGGAATCGATGGAAGCAGTTGAAAAATGGGCCGCGGATGAGTTCAGAAGTACCAATGGACAATTAGAATGGATCATTGATAAAGCATTAAAAGAATCTGGAAGAAAACCGAAAAAAAAATAAGAATATGAAAAACAACATTTCACACATCAATTACCGATGCCCAAAATGTAACAGCAGGCAATACCGTACTGAAATTATAAGCACAACCGGTGGGTTATTTACCAAAATATTCGATATTCAGCATCGTAAATTTACAGCTGTAATATGTGAGCAATGCACCTATACTGAGTTTTATAAAACTAAGAGCAGTCAACTGGCCAATGTGTTTGATTTCTTCACAAATTAAAGTAAACGAGATTAACAGCTTTATATTAATATTGCTTTACTTTATATATTAAATATTATTTAATATTTTGAGAAAAAATTTTAACTGACCTGGTTATGCGAAAGAAACAATTAAGTTTAATGATTCAATTGGCAATATCGGACAATAGGCTTTCTGAACGGGAAGAAAGACTGATATTCAATTTGGGAAAGCTTCACAATATTTCAGATGCGGAAGTAAAAGAGTTGATCAAAAAACCTGAGCCAATCGGGCCCATAGAAGCATTAACCAATGACGAGAAATTTCAATACCTGTATATGGTCATACAAATGATGAAAATTGACAGGAAAATATTTAAATCCGAAGTTGAATTCTGTAAAGACCTGGCAGATAAATTGGGATTCAAGAAAGGTGTTGTAGCAGAATTGTCATCCAAGATCTACAGTGATCCGGTAATCACCTCCGACCGGGAAGCATTGATGAAATCGGCCTTCAGGTATCTGAAATAAAGAACACAGTCAATCCGAATCCTACCGATCATAAGATATTCAGGAATAAATATATCCTCTCTGCCCGAATTCCGTAATAATGCAATATGGTTCGTTTCAATATAATATTATCTTTACTAATCCTCCTCAGCATCCCTTTTTTTGTTAATGGCCAGCCCGAGATACCTGATGTCAATACCAGGGTGGTAAGCTATGTTAAAACTGTAATTGGATCAACTGTGGGACGTGGTGAGTGCTGGGATCTGGCGGACCAGGCTTTAACTGTAGCTGATGCTCAATTTGATAAAACTTCACCTAGCACAATATATATTTTCGGCAAACAATACAATCCGGAAAAAGAAGAAGTCCTTCCAGGCGATATTATACAGTTTGAAAACGTAACGGTATCTTACAAAGATGGGAATATGATCTTTACCGAAAACTATAAGCACCATACAGCCATCGTCTATGATGTAAAAGAAAACGGTTCTCTCCAGCTTGCCCATCAAAACACAAGCTTCGGCGGCCGAAAAGTCGCTTTGAGTGATTTCAATTCAGATAATGTGAAAAAAGGTAAACTGCTTTTTTATCACCCTGTTGCAGATTAGGAAGATATTGAAGCATTATTGCATTAGCTTGTGCCAATGGAACAAGCGATGAAACTTTCTTCTACATGCAGATGCAAAACAAATAAAATTCGAATTCCTTTGATTACCTGAAGCAAAATGAACAGTTCATGTAAGTATCTTCGATAACTTGATACAAATGGAACAGGCAATGGATTTCCCTTGAATTACCTGCCATAAATCATACCAATCCATAATTAACTATCAAGGATTTCTCATACATTTTAGCCTAGTTGCTCATTTAACATATAATTTATTGCAATATTGATTATCTTTCAATCGGATTCAAATTTTGCATAATGAGCTTTACCCTTCTGGGATTTATCATCTACCTTCTTATCATTCTTGCCGTCGGATTAGTCACCTATAATGCAAACAAGAGCCATTTTGACTTTTTTCTGGGTGGGCGTAAGGTAAATCACTGGGTTGTTGCTTTCAGTGAAAGAGCATCAGGTGAGTCGGCCTGGTTGCTGTTAGGCTTGCCTGGCGCAGCCTATGCTTTGGGTGTAGTTGAAGTCTGGACTGCCATAGGATGCGTCTGGGGAATAATATTCTATTGGTACGTAATTGCTGAAGATCTTCGCAGAGAATCTGAAAAAGTGGCTTCGATGACTTTACCGGATTTTTTTGCACAGAAATTTCAGAAAGGAAAAACCGCCATCCGAATAACTGCTACCCTTATCATCATCTTTTTTTTTATGTTTTATCTTTCAGCACAATTTAATGGCGCGGGCAAGGTCTTGTTTGTGACTTTTGGGATAGACCAGTTTTGGGGCATGGTGATCGGAGCCTCATTTATTATTGTATATACCATGCTTGGAGGATTTTTTGCAGTGGCTTTTACAGATATGATCCAGGGGATCATCATGATCAGTGCTTTAGTCATACTTCCCCTGGCCGGGCTGGCTGAAATTCTTGCCACTAAGGGTGAGTTTGCCCAGGCCATAGCTTCATCAGGGGAAAGCTATATTAGCCTTACAGGGAATAAATCTGGCTGGCTGGCCTTTGCCTTTATTATCAGTGGCCTCAGTTGGGGATTTGGATATATGGGACAACCTCATCTGTTAACCCGGTTCATGTCGATAAAAAACCCAGCGAAGATCAAAATAAGTCGTAGAATAGCCATTGCATGGGCTATCCCGGCCTTTACAGGCGGATTGGTCATTGGACTTGTAGGCCTGGCTTTATACGGGAAAGGGTATTTTGAAGATGTAGAACAGGTCATGCCACACCTGGCGAATGAACTTTTGCCTTCATGGTTAGCTGGAATTTTCATTTCCGGGGCTATTGCCGCCATGATGTCCACTGCTGACAGCCAACTACTGGTTATATCATCGTCTGTGATAGAGGACATTTATCACAAAACACTCAATAAAAAGGTTTCAGAAAAGCTATTGTTGAAATTGAGCCGTGCAATTACTATCGTTGTAGGTGTACTTGGGTTCATGATCGCCATATCTTCAGGAAAACTTATTTTTTCAATGGTATCCTATGCCTGGGCAGGATTGGGTGCTTCTTTCGGTCCGGCATTATTCCTCACCCTTAAGTGGAGGAAAACCACCTGGCAAGGGGTGCTATCCGGCATGATTGTTGGAACCATTTCTACTATTATATGGAGTGAGATATCCTGGCTCGATTCTGTAATAAGTGCCCGCCTTTCATCTTTTATATTTGCCTCTCTGACAGTTTATTTTGTCAGCCTCATGGGTTATTCAGAAAAGTAATATACCAGTTTCAATAATAATCTTACGAATTATTATATACCGCAAATGTAGAATTGTTTCTAAAGTTCATTATATCTTAATGAGGGCACACGACTAGTTCAATTTAAAAGATCAAGCTCAAGAATAATTATCCGACAATTATATTATGAAGAATACTTCCTGTCATGGGTATAAGTTCTGATAAACTTGATGATTTTCAAGAAACCTTCGGTTATCAAACTTATTAGAATTATTTAAATTTCATATGACATTATCGTATATTAGAATCTATTAAATTTATAATATTGTCATACCAATACAATCATGAAAAAGTTAAAGATATTATCTCTGTTATTTGTCGTATCATGTACATTTTCCTACGCTCAAAATAGTTTTCAGAAAGATATAATTAAAACCTCCGGCGGCGCACTGGAAATTACCTTTATTTCTCATGGCACCCTGATGTTTAAGTTCAATGATCTTATTATTCATATTGATCCGGTGAGCAGTTATACAGATTATTCAAAGTTACCTGATGCCGATATCATTCTCGTCACTCATCAGCATGGCGATCATCTGAACAAAGAAGCAATTAACCTGATTAGCAAATCAGATACAGAAATCATCGTTACTGAAAAGGTTTCACAGGAACTCGACCAGGGAATTATTATGAAGAACTGGGACAAGAGAAATGTGAAGGCTATTGAGATCCTGGCAGTTCCCGCTTATAATCTTGTTCATAAAAGAGATAATGGAAGTCCTTTTCATCCCAAGGGAGAAGGAAATGGTTATGTAGTCACGTTTGCTGATATAAAGGTTTACATTGGTGGTGATACGGAAAATTTCCCTGAACTAGATGAATTTCCACAGATAGATGTGGCTTTTCTTCCCATGAACCTGCCCTATACAATGACTCCGGAAATGGTGGCAGACGCCGCTTTAAGGCTCAAACCAAAAATACTTTACCCCTACCATTTCGGGAATACTGATACAGATGAGCTGGTAAAATTATTGGAGAAACATAAAGAAATTGATATTCGTATAAGGAAAATGAATTAAGTACACGACAACTGATTTGACTAATTACCGTCAATAGGAAAATATTTTAATTATATACTTTAAGATTCAAATAAGCTCCAGGTCTCTTCGCATTTTTTAGAATACTACTGATATTAACTGTTAATTTGAAGCGTTTAGATATGGATTATAGAACAAATCCTTAAATAGAGCAGAATTTAATCCGTTATCTAAATCTCTCTTACCAGTGATTTCATTTTAGTCAATCCGGTTTTTGCAACCGTAAGGGGATCTTGCTCCCAGTAAGTTCTGTTAAAAAGCTCTAATGATAGAACTTTTACGCCGCCCATATTCTTAAGATCACTCAAAACCTGTTTAACCGGACCAACACCATCCCCCGGGTATACCCGGTCTGCATCGGTTTGTTCTTCCCTGGCTATGGTGCCAATATAATCATTCATATGGAAGATCTCAATTATCTTGCCGTTCAGCATTTTCAAACTATCAAATCCTGAACCTCCCCTGAACATATGATATACATCCGGAAGAAGCCGGACATCGGGATCATCGGCCGATGCAGCAACCATGAGGGCCTGTCCTATGTGCCACATAACGGGTGAAGCTCCCCAGAATTCCAATTGTGGCATAACACCTGTTTCCCTTCCAAGTTCCAGGATTTCAGCATACTTCTTACCTGCAGCAAAAAAATCCATTGGCTCGTCAGCCGGGACACCTGCTGGTGGAGCTGCTATGCGCTTACCACCTATCGAAGTAAGAATTTCCATTTCTTCTTTCATCTGTTTCATTCCAGGCTTTCCTCCACTGATCCAGGGCGCAAAGCCAATGGCATTTTCTACCTTTATACCTCGGACATCGAGATATTGCTTTAAAGAAGCTGCTGAATTTCCCGCTTCCAGGTAGGCCTTTATGTCCCTGACCCAAACCTCTATCCCATCGTATCCAGCCTCAGCTGCGATTTCTATATACTTCAATATCCCGGGATTAGTCCCGCTGATTGTACTTGTATTTAAACAAAAACGGAATTCCCCTTGAGCGATTTCCTGCTTTGATACGCAGGAAGTGGATAACATGGCAGAGGATGAGAGCAGTGTGATATTGGATATTGCTTTCCTTCGATTTATCATAGGTCTTCTGGATTAAAAAAATATTTTATAAAACTTAAACGGTTAATATAACTGATGATAAATTAAGGATAAAACAAATATTTCACAAATTTATCTGTATAGGGGTCCTCTATTAAAGGTTTAGATTTATCTGCGAATGAATATATAAGAAAACTTGATATCGAACTGGATGAAAAAATGAAAAGTGAAGGTGTTACCTTTACCTATCCTGATCATGCGGGATTTGCAATGGCTACGGAACCAGCCTATGAAGAAATGTATAAAATTTTAGGTGAAAATGCCAGGCGAATAGTTCAAGCTATAAGAAATATTGATTAATTTCAATGGTATGAAAAGATTATATAAATTTTTCAGGTATTTAATTTTAGTATTATTTATAGCAGGATGTTCTCAACAATCCGCTAAGAAAAGCATATTATATATCAATTCTTATCATGAGGGATACGGTTCAGGTGATGATATTGCAAGGGGAATATATGAAACGCTGGAGGGGAAAGATATTGACCTGGAAGTGATATATATGGATACCAAAAGAAATTTGGAACCTGCATATATAGAAAAGATCTCACGGCAAATTGTTGATTCCATTAAACATAAATCACCAGATCTTATTATTGCCTCCGATGATAACGCTGTAGCTTATGTTGTTAGCGCTTATTTAAAGGATGCTACTACACCTATTGTGTATTGTGGTGTGAACTGGACTGCAGACCAGTACGATCTTCCTGAAAACCATATCACAGGTATGCTGGAAGTTCTTCCCTTTGAACAAGGGATTGAATTGACGAAAACCTTCCATCCGGATATCCAGAATGTGTATGTCCTGTCAGAAAACTCAAATTCTGAACAGAAAAACATACAATACATTGCTGAAATTTGTGATGACCTGGGCCTTAGTCTGCATTACAAACTTGTTAAAGATTTCGACGGCTGGAAAGAAGGATTCATTGAAGGGAATAAATCAAGTGACCTTGTGTATATCCCTACAAATGGTGCCATAACTAATTGGGATAATGAGATGGCCATTAGCTTTATAAAAGAAAATATTCTAAAACCGGTCATATCTTGTGATGATTTTATGATGCCTTACTGCGTATTTGGACTAACAAAAGTTCAAACAGAACAAGGCGTCTGGGCTGCTGAAACAGCTTTGAGCATTCTGGATGGTAAAGATCCGGCTTCTATTCCACAGGCTAAAAACAAACAGACACAGATCTGGTTTAATCCAACCTTGGCTGAGATAATCAAAATAAATCCGGATCAGGAATTTATTGATAGCAGTACAGTATATCAATATTAATTTAATCCATATGATTGTTGATGTTTCAAAGTCTTCAGAACAGCAAGGACCATACGGAGGAAAGGGTCAGAAATAACCCAAATGCATTCAAGGAGGATATGCAACAAAATTACATGGATCGGAACCTTGCAGAATTAATCATTGACGGATATAAAATAAAATTCATCCCCCTATTTAAAAATTAAATTTCCTATATTGGAGATGATTTGTTAACGATTTATTCTATGTTTTTTAATCTTACTAAATTAAATAACCATAAGCTTTTTTATTTCCTGGCTATAATTAGAATACTTTTCGCGGGAAATGTAATTCTATCTGCTAACAATTCATTTGCTCAGGCAGAAGATTTTTCAGCTATACGGACAGAAGTCCATTTTGATGAGACCATCAGGGATTGGGATGGATTTGGATTTAATTACGTGGAAACAGCCCAGACTATGGATTATGATGATGATCCACAGGAGTATGGCGGATTCAGCCTTCTGGATGAGGACGAAAAAATGGAAATCGTGAACATGGTATTTGGAGACGAGGGCCTGAAGGTAGCGTGTACGATGTCGATGGATTCGGAAGTAGCCATGATCGCATTTTCCTCGAATCGCACAGAAAACGAGGATGCATACATTGTTGTCAACTGGAGTGAGGAAGACAAAAAAATTTCAGTCACTGTTACAGGAACAACAAGCACAAAATTCAATGCTTTTCAAACCACCGAGGATGAATCAAAATTATATAGTCCATCAGGAAATTACACCTTAACTGAAGATAAAATAATATTTGATTCCCCTAAAGGCTCTGTTACAACATTCTTTGGAAATTAATATGAAATTAAATCAGACTACTGAAAAATCCATTTTATTAACATGTATTAGCCTGTTGATATTTGGTGTATCATTTGGGCAATATGAAGATCTTGGCAGTGTACATGCCAAAGTAGATTTTTCAAAGCACCTAAGGGAATGGGACGGGTTCGGTGTGAATTATGTCCAGACTGCCCATACAAGAGACTACCTGGATTTTCCACAGGAATATGGTGGGTTCAGTATTTTGAACCAAAACCAGAAGAATGAGATTATTGAGATGATATTTGGGGCAGAAGGATTAAAACCAGGAATTGTAAAAATGTTCCTGGATCCATTGCATCAAAAAGAAAAAGGAGGGACATATGATCATGAAACCACCACCCAATATATGCGAGAGTTTTTTGATCTTGGATTGGCAAAAACCAGGGAATGGGGTGGAGATCTAACTGTGCTAACTACCTTATATAGTCCTCCGGCCTATATGACTAAACAAAAAACATTACGGGGTCGTGATATGGATCCTGACCATAAGGAAGATCTTGCCCTTTACATGATTGATTGGGCCAAATACCTGAAAAACAGGGGATACCCTGTCAAATATATCTCTTTACACAATGAAGGGGAAGATTGGAGAAGGTGGCCCGTAGAAGGTAACTATGCTAATTTCGACTATGGTCATGATTACAATCTCTATTGGAGGCCTGAAGAAGTAGTTGATTTTTTGGAATTCATGCCCGCTCTGATGAAAGAACATAGTTTAACAGATGTTGGCCTCACCCCAGGGGAATGCTCAAGGTGGTTCCAGTTTTTCTACAGTGGTTACGCCCAAAATATACTTGATAATCCAAATTCTTTACAAAACCTGTCGCTTATTACCTCACATAATTTTTACAGTACTAAACCAGGTGGACACAGGTGGTTTGCCGGTACCAGCAATGTAGGTACCGATATGATTCGAGAGAAAAGACCCGATATTCATGCATGGGTGACATCAGCAAGTTGGGGGAATATGGATGTTGATTTTGCATGGCAAATCTGGATGAACATTTATCTGGCAAAGGTAAACGCTTATATTCCATGGGTCGTAATTAAAAGGCCTACCCATTGGAAATCGGACGATCCGAATCCAAATACAGCCATTCTGGTATCCGAAGACAGTACCTACAAAGTATTGCCGGGATATAATGTGTACAAGCATTTTACGCGTATAGGTCAGCCCGGAATGGGCGTAGCTTATACTGAATGCAGGGATTCAGAGGTGCAGATCCTTGGCTTTTCGGAAAACGAAACAAAAAATCCCGATGCTTTTGTAGTTGTTAACGTAAACAACTGGATGGTCAACCGTGCCGATGCCGTGGATATTAGTATAAATGGAGTTAACTATACCTTTAGCAACCAGGATCCTTTATATAATTTGTACCGGGAAGAAAATCAAAAAGAGAAGTACAGGAATATAAATGCAGAATCTATCAGGACTGAAAAAGGATATCTTTTGGAAATTACTTTTCCATTGAAACAAGTAAAACTGAGCTCAAAGACAGGAATACCTATAAATTTAGAAATCAAGGTAAAAGATGGAGCCTATGCACTCGCTGGAGAAATTAGCTGGGCAGAGGGAGGCCCTTTCGTCCTATCCACAGGATATGATTCCTATGAATACTCTATTCACTATAATCCCACGAAATCAGATTTTGAAGGAATCGTTGAAACCGAATGGGTAAACACAAAAGAATATATGATTACAGAGAAGAGTCATCCAAATACCAAAGATGGATTCTCCGCAACATGGGAAGCTTGCTATGATAATGAAAATCTGTATTTCTTAATTGACGTGACGGATGAAAGCAACCTGCA
>CAYMFU010000127.1:0-31739 GCA_964389805.1 uncultured Roseivirgaceae bacterium
CTTTGATGTGCAGCCATAGGGAAGAACGAGACTTCCTGCCGCCAATGCCCCGGTCGCTTTTAAAAATTCTCTTCTTTTATTCATTATGCTTTCTTTAAGATTTGAAATAGTTTCCCGTAAAAAGCTTAAAATTAAACTGAAAAATTGTTAAATGATAAAAATTGAAGGTTAAATAGAATTTGATTAGCAGGATAGAAAGCCTATACCTGATTTTATAATATCCCAGCAGAAGAAATTATCACTTAATTATCATTACTTATTAAACCTTCAAGAGGCAGTTTGCTACCCTTCAATTTGGGTTCGGCTTCCAGGTAAAGTTTATTTAATCTTGTTCTATGCTTTATTATCATATTGGTAATTTCATTTGCCAAATCCTTTCTTCTTAGTTTATGCTTACGTTTAGATTGAATTTTGATTTTATTTTTTGGAGATGAATTATCTAATTCGATGAATAGACTTAGATCCTTGAATAATCTGATTTTTCCCTGGTCAGTATCCACATATCTTTTTTTCTTAGTCCTGAAAAAAAGATCAGTAAGACTGACATGAAAATCTAGGTTTATAGCTGAATCATAGTGGTAGTATCTTCCAAATATGTCCATATCGCTTATATTATTCTTGATCAGTACATCCTGGATGATTATGTCTGTTCCATTTAGAAAGATCTGAAATTCAGAATTCTTTATAAGAATATTATCTTTTGCCCTATGTCCTATAAATGATAAAGTACTTTCCAATTGCGGATTGTTAGTAATTTTTCCTTCCTCAATAATAATATCGGCATATAAGAAGTTCTGATCATTTACTAAATATAGTAAGCTATCCATCTGGAATAATCCTTCCGCTTCGTAAGATATTAAACCTTCAATATTACCGTGGGTGCCATCAGAAAAATCAGTATTTGAAAATGAATTTATTAATTGTTCAATGGAAAATTTAGTGCCGGTGGAATAAAAATGGCCGTTCATTGTTTTATCCTCGTTTTGAAGGCATAAACCTGAGAATTCAACATGGCCTCCTGAAGTATTGAAATTTATATCGCTTATGCTTAGGATCCCATCACTCATACTGCTTGAAAGATGTAAGTTTTCAATTATAAGACTTTGATATTGCAGATGGCGTGCAGAAAGATTTACATCAATATCAATATTATCGGGGATCGTATGAGCAATCTGTTCTTCTTTATGTTTATCATTGGTGCTGAATCCACTGATCGTCTCATAAATTGTCTGAACATTTGCAGAATCAATGATCAGGTCAATATTTCCGGTTAACCTGGAATCTTGTTTCAAATAGTTCATCAGCTGCAGGTCTATTTGACCTTGACCCTCATTTAAGTCAATTGAAAAATCTTCTATGTCAATTTCATTCCGTGATACTTTTATTCCAGTATGGATATTACTGAACATTTTTGGACCGTATAATAGGCTATCAATGGCAATTCCTATATTAATATCCACAATTTCGGGAATTCTGGGAATTTCATTAGGCTTATCTTTTAATGTATCCTTTTTATGAAAGTCATTTAGCAGCTCCCTGACGAAAAGATATGGAAAGGTAGTATTTCCTTCGGCTTGTATATACCATATCCCATCTGAATTGTATTTAATATCCGAGTGCAACGATAGATTCCCATTGAATAATTCCGTTTCTAATTTCTTTATTTCAATATCACCTTTTGAAAAATTAACATTCATGTCAAGATTACTGAACTCTCTTCCCATAACAATTCCGTTTATGATTGAAAGTTCTAACTCCAGGTCCATGTTTTGAGGAAGATTAAAAATCTCCGTACTGTCCTTACCCTCGCTGGGGGCATTACGTAATTCGTCAATGTTAAGATGATTAAATTGAACATCAACCTTTCCTCCTTTAATCTGAGGCCCATCCTGCTGGCTGAATTGTATAGTCAAATTACTTTCTATTTTCCCTTCCTTATAATCGAATGTCAAATTATTTATGTTAAGAATGTCAGAATCGATCTTTCCGTTGATGATTAAATGATCAATATTGCCAAAATTTCCATCGACATTTTCAGCCTGTATATTTAAGTCAAGAATTGCATTTGGCATCCTGAAATTACTTTCATTACCCTTTATGGTATCATTGGCAAGAAACAGTGATGATAAGTTGATATAGTCTGACGTAATATCAATACTGCCTATTAGAGGAGTATTTTCGCCCAAGACAAATTGATCCAGATTATTCACTTCTGCCTGGATCTCAAATAAGGATTCCATGAATTGTCCGTTAAGATCATTGATTCTAATATAGTGATTATCCAGATTTAGATTCCCTGATGAAATTTGTATTCGCTTATTGGAATTTTTGAATAAAACATCAATCGAATCAATCCTGATATTTCCAAATGCATGTTGTTTGTTCTTCAGATGAAGTTTCCGCAATTCACTAATTTTACCATCAATGAACAAATCAGCATTAATTGCCCCTGACGCATTTATTTTATCCTCGTGAAGGATGTGTTTTAAGTCAATTTCAGATATAAAATGACCCTTTACAGTCGGATCTTTAAAATTATTTATGACTAACCGGGCATTAACAAAGCTTTCTTCAACATCAAAATTAAGTGTATCAATGATAAGATTATTTGTTTCAGGACCATGCATTTCACCATTGTTGTAATTACCGATAATATGAAAGTTTTCGACTGGATAAGGTAAACTGGGACTTATGAAATCAGCATTTTTAATCTTAAATATCAATTGATTAAAAGGACGTGTAAGTGGATTCACCAGTCCATCCTGATTATAGGATATCTTTATTTCAGCATCCCTGTTTAGTTGATTTAAAGTTATGTTATCAGGTAAGTTGAAAAGACTCAGGTGATCATCTAGATTGCCCTGGCTTTCTATTTTAAGTTTTATCCTGTTTCCATTATCTTGTTTTTTAAGGGAGAAGGTCGGTTGCAATTTTAATGAATTAGATTCCAGGAAGCCGCTTTCAAGATAAGTATGGTTTTCAGTAGTGTTTATTTTAAGAACAATACCTTTTCCATTTACCCCCTTATTTGTAAACAAGGTGAGCCCTCCGGTTTTTAGTGAATCCAGACTTGCATTCAAAGTACCTGATAAAGTAATTAGATCCTTTTCTAGATCGAGATGGAATATACTTCGATTTATGGTGATATAAGTTTCATTCCTTTTGTATTGGTTTGTGAGGTTTAGTTTTAAACTATTCAGTTCCAGGTCGGGAGAGTATAAATGGACAGGAATACCCGCATGTTTTTTTTCTGACTTATTATCCGAGAATTTGAGGACTGGTTTATTCCCATTAATATCAATTCTATTATTGACAGTAGATTCATTAATTATTATTCTATTGATTTTGATACTGTCTTTGAAAAAATTTCCTATGTTGAAAAGAACCTGAACGCTTCCTATACTCATCACTTCAGTAGTATCGTCAAATAATACAATATTGGATAATTTTAGCCGGGCATTTGGAAAATTATTCAGGTAGGATAAATGGAAATCATCGATATGAATGGAATTGTCGAAACTGGAATTAATATATTCAACTATCGTTTTCTCAATTGTATCCTGGTGTTTGATTGAGTATATTAAAAGTATCGAAACAGCCACCAGAAAAAGGGAGAAGACACTTAAAAGAAATATAATTAATACCTTCCTCATGTATAAGAAATCATTTTAATTAATTCCAAATATTTCCAAGATCAATCAGCAAATGCTATATTTTAACATTATAGTGTGTTTTTTAATTTGATTCAAGTAATCTTAAATATTTGATTTATCAGATTTTATTTATTTTGAGGTCGACAACTATTTAAAATGAATTCAGAAATTTTATTGACCTTAACTTTTGTTTCACTCTTTTAATTCAATTACGTTGGATAAGAGAAATTCTTCGATGCATGTAATTGATTCAATTGAAGGTACATCAAAAGTCTATTCTCATAAAATTATTCTAACTTAGTTGAGCTAATTTTATTTGCATACAATATTTTGCACATTAATATCCAATAATGAAAACCAGAAAAATAGCATTGGATGAGGCCAGAGAATATTTTCCGGCTTTACAGCGAAAAATCAAGGGTAAAACACTTACATTTTTCGATGGACCCGGGGGTACCCAGGTGCCAAAGCGCGTGATTCGTGCCATATCAAATTATTACCGGTTTTATAATACAAACTCTCACGGGCAGTTTCAAACATCCATTGAAACTGATCAGATCATAGAAGATGCAAGGAAAAACATAGCTATCTTTCTTGGTGCAGAAGGCCCTTCAACTATTTCAATAGGGCAGAATATGACAACATTAAACTTTGCATTGAGCCGCGCCTTTTCAAGAATACTTGTTTCTGGTGATGAAATCCTGATTACACAACTGGATCATGAAGCTAACAGGGGGCCGTGGTTATCCCTTAGGTCCTTTGGGGTGAAGGTGAGGGAAGTGGCTGTAATGGAGAATGGAACATTGGATTACGAAGATTTGAAAAATAAAATAACTGAAAATACACGTTTAGTTGCAATAGGATGGGCTTCAAATGCATTTGGAACTGTAAATGATATTAAGAAAGTTCGTGAGCTGACCTATAAGGCAGGAGCACAACTTCTGGTAGATGCTGTCCACTTTGCCCCTCATTTTCCAATTGCCTTACAGGATATTGGAATGGACTTCCTGCTTTGTTCCAGCTATAAATTTTATGGTCCACATCTCGGATTTTTGTATTCGAAACCTGGTCTATTGGATCAACTTCCCGTTGACAGACTGTCAACACAGGAACAGAACGCACCCTATTCCATCGAAACGGGAACATTAAATCATGCTGCATTAGCAGGTGTAAATGCAGCCATAGCATTTATTTCTTCATTAGGGGAAGGAAAATCACTTCGCGAAAGGCTAACAACTGCCTTCCAGAAGATTAATGCACATGAACAGCGACTTGCTGAATTTCTGTATAAGGAAATTGAATCAATAGCAAGATTGAAGATCATCGGACCGGATTTCAACCAGGAAAAACGGGCCCCTACCATTTCCTTTGTACATGACATTCGTACACCCATTGAGGTCTGCAGGAAGCTTGCAGAAAATAATATTACAGCCTGGGATGGTCACTTTTATGCACAAAAAGCAGTGGAGGTATTGGGATTGGCGGAACGGGGAGGTGTAACCCGTTTAGGGATCTCTCTTTATAATAACGATAATGATATCGACAAAGTGATTGAAGTATTAAAATCTATCTGAAGTGGTTAATGTCAGGCCAGATAGCACAGGCCTGTAAAGTGGTTATTTTTTCCCATTATCCTTTCCATTTCGCCCAAGAGGATTCATTTCCATCCAAAGTCTTTGGAACTCCTTTTTATATGCCCTGACAATTTTGTTATTTGTTGTAACAAGCATATTCTCATTATTTATATCAGCCCCGGTTCTGGTCCAATTATAACTTCCGGTTAATAATTTGATATTATCGATAATAACAAACTTATGATGCATGAGACTCTTATCGGAGTCAATTCTTACATCGATTCCTTTTTTATTGAGGGGTACGATATCCGAGCCTTTATCGAAGATTTTTCCGTCATCTGTAATAATTCTTACATTCACTCCCCGGGAGTAGCACTCATCCAAAGCCTCAGCAATCGGGTCGTCACTTATGGTGAACATGCAGATCTTCAGATTCGATCTGGCTGATTTTAGATTTCTTATGGCGATTTCTCGAATGTCATCATGATGGCTGAAGTAAGCGGCATTTTCAGGCTCTGATTCTCCTAAATTTAAAATTTTGTCTAGTAAAATGGTTAACCATTCATTGTAAGCATAATACTGATCCGGCCCTATATTCCTTCTGGATTTGTCCAGGACCTCCTTTATTAAAGCGAGTTTTAATTTATTGGAAAGGGGTTTTGTTAAAGCTTTTTCCAATTCAAAGATAAGCTTATCTTCTTTTAGAAACTCTCTCAATAGGGGCTCAATGGTTAGTTCAGTTTTATTCATTTCAATTTTTTAACATTGATTAAAAACAGGATTTCAAAATAGCCAGATTAAACCATACCTAAAAACTCTTTTGATTCGCAAAGTACGAAAAACTTACTCATACATACTTTTTGATTGTTTTATACGATTGAAAGAAGCTTATTCCTTTTGTTTGATTTAAAAGTAACTTATAAACACTCCCATATTTATTCCAATAATTGTCAATATTGAATGACCTATATATAAAACGCTGAACTTGATTTATTATTTACTTAATAGTTAGATAACGGATAATATCGTTCAAATATGAACGATTATATATCTGGAAAAACT
This sequence comes from uncultured Roseivirgaceae bacterium, assembly GCA_964389805.1. Classification (GTDB taxonomy): domain Bacteria; phylum Bacteroidota; class Bacteroidia; order Cytophagales; family Cyclobacteriaceae; genus JAGTVG01. Next base: position 6,290 of record CAYMFU010000127.1, read on the forward strand.
GATATGGGTGCTCGGATAGTGATTTTTATATTGGCATTGATTTTGAATAATATGCTGTGAAATTGCCAGACTTCATTTTTTAATTTTTTTAATATGATTCGAAACTATATAATATTTGCCTTTCGAAATCTCATAAGACAGAAGATCTTCTCAATTATAAGTATTTCTGGTTTAAGTATCGGGATAGCTTGTTTTTTGATCATTACCCTGTATTTTCAATTTCAGCATAGTTATGATCAATTCCACTCCAAAAAAGATAGAATATACAGGATAAATAAACATTTAGATGGTGGGAAAGGAAAAATGAGAGTGTCCTATACAGCCCCATTCGTTGCGGATTATATAAGAGACAATATTAAAGATGTAGAAGAGGTTGTCAGGTTTTCATCTCTATCCTTAGACTTGCATTATAAGGACAGAAGTTTTAAGGAATTATTTGCTTATGCTTGTGATAATCACGTATTTAATGTATTTGACTTCAAGTTATTAAAAGGAGATTCTAAGTCAGTTCTTGAATCGCCCAATTCAATACTTCTATCGGAAAGCATCACCATTAAATATTTTGGAGATGAGAATCCAATCGGTAAAACCCTGACAACCTATAATAAATCAGGGGAAGAAATATCTTTAGAAGTTACCGGAATACTAAAGGATACACCTCAAAATTCTCATATACAATTTGATATATTGGTTTCGATGAACACGGTAAAGTACTTTGTAAGGGAAACTGGTATGAAAATGATTGGCATGGTTGCCATACCTATCTGTTGTTATATGAAAATTCAAAACCCGATGAAGTACAAAGAAGTATAGACCAGATATTACTCGAAAAAGTTCCTCTTCTGGGTTTTAATAAGGCTAGTTTACCCATGCAATCTCTCACTTCGATCTTTTTTAATCCTACAAAAGATGGAAGTTCTCAAAGAGGTAACAAAGCAATGACTTATGTTTTATTGACATTGGGACTGTTCATTCTTTTTATTGCAAGTTTGAATTACATAAATCTTACAACAGCAAGGTCTCTTAAAAGGAATCGTGAAGTAGGGATTAGAAAAGTACTTGGTGCCCAGAAGGGCCAATTGGTTTGGCAGTTTTTAGGAGAGTCTATGTTTATTTCTTTTATTTCCTTACTATTTGCTATCGTATTAATGCAAGTATTTATTCCCCATTTAAATAGTTATTCGAATATTCTTTATCGGATAGATCTTGAAACAGACTTTCTTGGCAACGGACCTTTTTTAGGAATTGCTTTTTCTACAACTTTTCTTACTGGTTTACTATCCGGGCTGTATCCGGCACTTATATTGTCAGGATTCAACCAGGTAAAAGCATTGCGGGGTAATAGAGAAAAAAAAGGTTCAATTTCAATAAAAAAGGGATTAGTAATTGTTCAGTATGTTGTATCGGTAGTTTTAATAGTTGGAAGTATTGGTATTTATAAGGTATATAATTTCATGTTAAACCAGGATTTTGGATTTAATAAAGAAAATTTAATGGCCATTAATCTTGGTGGATTTAATAATGATCCACGGATTGAAAACCTAATAGATAAATTAGGTCAAAAAGTAAACATTAAGGGTATTTCTTTGGCTTCAAAAGTTCCAATGTCCATGCGTAACGACAATAGTTTCTATATGAAGGATCCCTCTTCAGATCTTGATCAGAGGGTCGTCACAATTTATATTGATGAACGATACTTTAATTTACTTGAGGTAGAATACACTGATGAACCGGAATCGATATCGATAGATACTGAAAATTCAATTATGATAGTAAATAAGACATTTATGGATCTTTTTGGCGAGCATTATCATATAGGGGGCGAGGTAGAATTATTTGATTATAACAATTCAAACAAGCCAATTACTATCGGATATCCTGAAATCAAGGGCGTAGTAAATAATTTTAAAGGAAGAAACCTGATCCTGGAAAAGCCAATGCCCAAAGTATACATTCTTTCACCTAATAATACGAACTACTTATTGGCAAGACTTAATCCTGATGATAAGAATGAAACGCTTTCATCCATTGAATCTACATTCAGGGAGATATTTCCAGATCAGGTATTTCAATATACATTTGTAGATGATGAAATTAATACATTTATGAGCATATTGAGGCCATTTGCCAAATTGATTTTTTACGGGACATTTTTTGCCATATTCATTGCCAGCATGGGATTGTTTGCCTTAGCCTTATATGTAACACAGCAAAAGACCAAAGAGATAGGTATTCGCAAAGTCTTCGGGGCAACCATTAAGAACATCAGCATAGAATTATCAAAACATTTTATAAAGCTAGTATTGATTGCATTTATCATAGCTGGACCAATAACTTTTTTTGGCTTCCGTAAAATGCTGCAGATCCTTCCAGAAAAGATAGTTTTGGAATGGTCACTTCTTTTTGGGATCGGATTGGGCATTGTAATTTTGGCTATCGGAACTGTACTTGTGCAATCATGGAATGCTGCACGAACTAATCCGGTGGTTACTTTAAGGTACGAATAATTAGGGGCAAAATTCCATACCAAATTTAAGGGAAATCAACATATCTTAAGTGCAAGAGGGAATCATTTTGTATAATCAAATATTAATTTTACAGATATTGATTAAGGGAATTATATATTTGTAATTTATTATCTAATATTAATCCTCAATATAGTATTCTTATCGCTTTGCTTTAATAATCATAATTTCTTTCCTAAATTACATTTCAATTTGAAATTTATGAAGGCACTTTTATTATATCCTGAATTTCCAATTACCTTCTGGAGCTTTAAGTATGCACTGAAATTTATATCTAAAAAATCAAGTCACCCTCCATTAGGATTAATTACTGTAGCAGCGATGTTGCCGGATGAATGGGACATCAGGTTAGTTGATCTAAACGTTGATTCGCTTAAGGATAGGGATATTTTATGGGCCGATCTAGTATTTATCAGTGCGATGTCCATACAACGGGAATCAGTTGAAGCCCTTATTAAAAGGTGTAAAGTAAAAGAAAGAAAAATAGTAGCCGGCGGACCTCTGTTTACCGAGGAAGCTAATCATTTTCCTCAGATTGACCATCTGGTCCTCAATGAGGCTGAACTCACATTGCCAGGTTTCTTAAATGATCTTCAGCAAGGCCGGGCAAAGAAACGATATGTGTCAGAGGAATTTCCTGATATTAGTAAGAGTGTGTTGCCTGCATATCAATTATTGAACAGGAAGAAATATGCCGTTATGAGCATACAGCTATCCAGGGGCTGCCCATTCAATTGTGAGTTTTGTGAGGTGACGGCCCTTTTCGGAAATAAAATGCGTCTAAAGGCCTCGGATCATATAATTAAGGAATTGAGTGCCATCTATCAGAGTGGATGGAAAGGAGAGGTATTTTTTGTTGATGATAATTTTATTGGAAATCGTAAATTTCTTAAATCCGATCTCTTGCCCAAACTGGCAGCCTGGATGCAAGAGAGGAAACATCCTTTTAAATTCATAACGGAGGCTTCGATTAATTTATCGGATGATGAAGAGCTGATGGATAAGATGATTAAAGGCGGATTTTCAAGCGTTTTTGTTGGTATAGAGACCCCGGATGAGGACAGCTTAAAAGAATGCTCAAAATTTCAAAATAATAATAGAAACCTGGTAGAGAGTGTTCATAAAATACAAAATAAGGGCATCGTTGTAATGGGTGGGTTTATTGTAGGATTTGATAGCGATAAACCCTCAATTTTCCAGAGGCAAATTGATTTTATCCAGCACAGTGGGATTATTTCTGCCATGGTTGGATTGCTGAATGCTCCACCAAAAACCAAATTATACAAACGCCTGTTAAAAGAAAACCGGATCATTAGTAATTTCTCTGGTAATAATACGGATATGGCTATGAACTTTATTCCTAAAATGAGTTTTGACGACCTTAAACATGGATATCAGAATCTTATAAAAGGAATTTATTCCAGTAAACCGTATTATCACCGGGTCAAGGGATTTCTTTCAAGATATCAGAAAAGTGTACATTTTAAAAGGCGTTTTGGATTTTCCGATGCAAAAGCACTTCTAAAGTCGATTTTAATTCTTGGCATCTTCAAAAAGGGGCGCTGGTATTATTGGAAATTACTGATCTGGACATTATTTAATCGCCCAAAAGTTTTCAGTATGGCGGTGACATATTCCATATATGGCTATCATTTCAGAAAAGTCTTTAAAATTAAGTGAGTTAGATAGTGATGCGGAATATTTCGTGAGTTACAACCTCATGTAAATAGGGCCTGACAACTCGGGGCATATATGCGATCATTATCGATTGAAAAGATCATTTAGGAAGGATTTAACTAATCGTTTTTGTTTAATCTAAAGAGTCAATTCCGTAATATACAAGACGATTCCCTACACCATGCAACATATCTTATAGATTTTGACACTTCTCTGGTAGAATATAACAGGACTTCCTTCTTAATTTTATTCCGGTAATTGGTTTCATGGCTGGAATTGAAAAAATTTGATAGTTAACTATGGATCAATTCTTACCTGCTTATGATAGTGAATCATTACTTCAGGTCATAAAGGAGTTCTGATATCATAAAGGATGTGATTCTAATCAAGATAATACCGGAGGAGGGCCCTTCAATACGGCCATTCCTAAGTGCAAACGTTGGTATGATCAGTTTTTTGCCAATATTTCCCATGAATTGAAAACGCCTTTAACTTTAATTCTTGGCCCTATAAAACAAATGTTTAAGGATACATTTAAAGGGGATCCAAAGACAATTATGGGTATGGTTATAAGGAATGGGAATCGTTTACTGAACCTGATAAATCAGTTGCTGGATTATTCAAAGCTTGAAGCCGGTTCCATACAACTTCAGGTGAGTTAAGGAGATATGGTTTCTTTTCAGAAACTGATGTTCGCTCATTTTGAGTCCAGTGCCCAGTCCAGAAATATTAAATATGGTTTTCAGTTAGATGCCAGTAAGATTCTGGCTTATTTCGATAAGAAGTAGTTTGAAAATGTAATGATCAATCTCTTAGGAAATGCTTTCAAGTTCACGGATGATGGAGGACAGATCATACTGCGGGTCAGTAAATCTGTTGATGATAAAGCGATCGATCATGGAAGCGGTGTTGTGGAAATAGAAGTTGAGGATAACGGGATTGGAATAGAATCTGCAAAATTACCTTATGTATTTGACCGCTTCTATCAGGTCGAAGAAACCTATACTAAGTTTCATGAAGGATCCGGGATAGGACTTTCACTGGTCAATGAACTCATTAAATCACATAATGGATCTGTTTCTGTAAGCAGTAAGAGGCACTTTGGATCGACATTTACGATTCATATACCTCTTGGCAAATTACACCTGGAAGAAGAAACCATTGTTGATCAGGCATATGATCCTTCCCGGATACCTGACGTAATGGAATCATACCAGATTGATCATGAGATCTCCATAACCAAACAATACCTCTCTAGTCATCTGGAAGAGGATCGCATTTTGCTTATTGTAGATGATAACAGGGATATGCTGTCATATATCAGTGAGGAACTCTCTTCAGATCATAGGATCATTGAAGCTTCAGATGGTAAATCAGGATTAGAAAATGCAGTCAGGCACATTCCGGATCTTGCAATCTCTGATGTGATGATGCCGGTGATGGATGGGAACGAATTGTGTCAAAGATTAAAACAGGATGAACGAACAAGCCACATCCCGATGGTTTTGTTAACGGCGAAAGCAGGTGAAGAAGCGAAATTAGAAGGGCTTGAAACCGGAGAGGATGATTACATTACGAAACCTTTTAGTCCGGTTGAATTTTGCCAGTAAACTAATTAAAAAACAATTTGGCAATATAGCTGAAGTATCTTTTGAGTCAGGTTTTAATAATCCATCTTACTTTGCGGAATGCTTTAAAAAACAATTCGGATTATCACCGTCAGAATATACCTAAAAGTTTAAGGTTTAAGAGAAAATCAAATTAGTTTACTTAATTCTAGATCTGAGGAGGAAGATACTGGCGCCTACCCAATTCACTTTTTCATATTCCAGTACACTATATGGTAGATGGCCATTGTAGTATTCAAAGATAAATCCTACATGTGTTGATTCGGCATTTCCAAATTCAATCCCCAAACCAGTTCTGAGATTCGGAGTATAATCATTTTGCTGAAATAACTTTATATCGGTTCCGACTATGAATCTGATATTTCCTTTGGAATTCAATGCTTTTCTATACAGAAAACCAGTCTGGATTGAGAACCGCTCCCTGACGGTATTTGGTGTGATAACGAATCCAAAGCCACCATATAATCTGAATTTATTGAACTGATACGAACCGGTGAGATCCAATTGTTCATAGTTCAAAGTACCCGGATTGGGTTCGGTTATATTATTCCGGAGGATATAATCATCAGCAAGGTGGGAGGAGGTATGAAAGGCCCTTAATCGTAGCGACAATCTCCTGATTCTGTAGTTAAGTAGTAAACTGATCTTATAGTCCGCATTTTCCATCTCACCGAGATAGGTATTCCCCTCCATTTTTCGAATGGTAAATTGCGTAAAGATTGCTCCTGCAACACTGAGTTCCAGGCCTGACTGTTCATGGAATTGATATCTTACAAAGGATTGCTGAAGGCCAATATTAACAGGAATATATACTTCATCCCCCTGTGTTTCGGATCGCCAGATCTTATATAATCCTGCGGAGGTCTGGCTTTCTGTTGGATCCAGAATGATCTGCTCAAAATAACTCCCTCGTTTTAAAAAAGAAAACCTCGATGAATCTTCCTTTGTATTTCCAGCTTGAGGCAGCAATAAGAAACAAACAATATATAAGATTATTAATTTGGATTTCATTTCGAATTCGTCCAGGATATAATCTCCTATTTATAAATGTAATTAAAATAAATACCAGTTGAAAAAAAGCCAGGAAAGTATAACATCCTGGCTTTTTCATATAAATATCTTATTATGTTCTCACCTACAGTAATCGAAATGGTATTTAACCAGACAACCTGATCAGATTATTCCTCAGGTTCTTTGAAATCTATGAGCCGGCCTGTAAATCCCCCGAAAGGTTTCATCTCCATCTTTAGGGAGGTCGTATTTGTAAATGGCTTTTTATAATACATAAAGGAACGATCTTTCTCGCCATCTGTAATGATTTCAGCAAGATAACTTCCTTCATTGATAAATGGCAAATTCAACTCAACCGATTGCGGTTCATCGGAACCATTAATGCCACCAAAATACCATATGCCATTGTTTTCTCTGGCCAATACCACATAATCTCCAGGGTATCCGGATAGCAGCTTTGTCTGATCCCAGGAAACAGGTATCTCTTTCAGGAATGTACTGGCAAATTCCGGAAGTTCCCTGTATATGCTGATCCTGTCAGCAAAATGCAACCAGCTGGATTGAAATATCACAGGAAGTGCTATTTCGTGACCGTAAGTGGTAATGTGCGGATAAGTCTGGTCACTGAAGGTTGCCGGAGTATAATCCATAGGTCCGACCAGGTTCCGGGTAAATGGCAGAATCGTATTATACCATGGGGCTGCCTCAGGGAATCTGCCGTCAAAACTGTAACATTCGGCACCCCTTACAGCTTCCATACTCATCAAATGAGGGTATTTTCTTTCCCATCCCCTTGGTACCGTACATCCATGAAAATTAACTAGTATTTTGTACTCCGCGGCATCTTTCAGAATATCGTGGTATTGTTTTATGATGTCTGGTTTATCACTCTGAAAAAAGTCGACTTTTATTCCTTTTACACCTAATTCATTCAATTTGGCAAACTCTTCACGTCTTCGTTCCTTTATATGCATAGCATCCCTTAATTGTTCGCCAACTGTGTTGTGCGGACCACCACTATTATACCATACAAGAGGATCTACCCCTTTGCTGTTGGCATATTGAACCAGTTGCTCAATATTGCCACGTTTCATAATATTCCAGTTTGCATCGATCAAAGTGTATTCCCATCCCATATCAGCTGCCAGGTCAACAAATTCTTTCAGTTTTTCGAAATCCTGTGGACTGTCGTGATCGGACCACCAGCTCCAACTGGCTCTACCTGGTTTGATCCATGACATATCCTCAACCATGTTCGGATCAGCGAGATCCTGTACGATGGTAGATTCAACCATTGATTCGAGGTTTTCGGACACCATGATTACGCGCCAGGGCATAACCCAGGGTAGAGTTGAGGTCGGCTCCTGAACACACACACCCATAGCCTCTTCTTTCTCGGGCAATCGGATAACATAAGTTCCATCAACCACAATAGGTTGAAGGTGTCCTCCATAGAAATTATCACCCAGGTTGGATTCAGTAATTAAGATCCACCCATTCTGAGTTTCAAACAGGGCAGGGAAGGCCCATCCCTGACCACCCGGGGAATTTTCCCCGATTTCTGATCCATTGGTATAATATGTCTCATAGGCGGGCGTATATTTCGTTATAGTATCATATGGATGAAGCCATGCTTTCCCTGGCATGGGGATTTTAAACGAGGTCCTCTCTCCTGTAACAGTATATAGAGATTCATCGTTTTCCGGGAACCGGTAACGGAAGGCAACTCCGTCATTTAATGCCCGAAGATCTACCGAAAGCAGCTGATTTGAATCATTTTTGAAAGTAATGGTTAATTCGTTACCGGAATATTCAATATGACGCTTCTTACTTGAAATTAATTCATAATTACCTGAAAACTCGTTTATCTCAGTTTCCGATTCGAAGCGAAGCTGATTCGTAAAATTTCCATCAGTTCTAGAAATTCCCAACAGGGAAGGCTTTATCATTTCAACAGGCCCTTCTTCGGTTTCTAAAAATACCTGATAGGATAATTCGGTTTTTTTATCCTTATCCAGTTTTGCATGCGTTAACACAAATGAGAGTCTTTCATCGGGAGAACTTAACTGCCAGGTTCTTACCTTAGGTTCACATGCAATAAATATTAAAGTGATTAAGCCCAGGATTATGGTGTTTCTTAAAAAATGCATTTTCATGGTTATCAATTAAAAATATCTCGAAAAACTGACTAAATATACATTAATTTTTTAATGACACGGGTTTTTTAATATGTTGCTATTTAATCATACAAACCCTGTGATCTATATTACTTATTATTAAACTCGAAAATGGTATTGTACATGGCAAAAATGTTTTCTACAGGTGTATCTGGTTGAATATTATGCGCTGGTGCAGCGATATATCCACCTCCTTTGCCGAGAATTTCGCATTTTTTCGTTATATCCGATCGTATTTCATCGGGAGTTTTAAAAGGCAATAACTCCTGAACATCAATTCCTCCGAAAAATATCAGGTCCTTGCCGAATTCACGCTTTAAAAATTCTGGAGTCATATCTTTCGCCCTGGGTTGGATGGGATTTAAGATATCCAGTCCCAGTTCAATAAAATCCGGAATGATCGGCACTATGGACCCGCAACTATGCCATGCAATCTTAACATTGGGATTAACCTTTCGAAATGACTCAAACATATGTCTGATTCTTGGTTTAAACCAATATCTCCAGGTTTCGGGATCCATGATCATGCCATGTTGCATACCAAAATCGTCTCCACACCAGATAATCTCTGCACCTATCCTGATCAGTTCCTCGCCAATCCTGGTGTTGATCAGCATAATATGATCCAGCAATTCCGGCATATAATCTTCAGCCAGCATCAGGTCCATCAGGAATTTTTCCAGACCGACCAGGTACCATGCTGTTTCAAATATTGAAGTTTCCAGATCACCAATGATTACATAATCATTTTTAAACTTGCTGACAGTTTCCCTGGCAAAATCAAATCTACCTTTGGCATTAGGATCGGGGAAGGGATATTTAATGACTTCATCTTTGGATTTTATATTTCCCAGCGGGAACTCAATAAACTCACTGTAAAGCCCTGTATCCTTAAAAACCATGCCCCATTCATTTACAAGATGCCCATCTGACCTTCTGCTTGTTTTACCCCCTTCCGGATATGTGGCAGCAATGGCTACAAAATCATTGCCCAGCTTCGTTAGAAGGTCCATATGTGAAATTCGGGTAGATAATAATGAATCGATCGGTTTTTCGTAGGGAACATTGATTGACCTGGAAATATTTTCTGCTACCTGTGGTGTCAGGGTTGCGAATACAGGAGGTCTGTCAGGATCTTGATGGTTTAAGGTTGTAATTGCTCTTTCTCTTGGATTCATAACCAGAATTTGGTTAGATATAGTTTTTATATAAGATTTGTTTGATCCCTATAACAATTATTTTCCAATGATTTCTTTTAATGCATTAAAAAACGCTTTCTTCCTTTCAGAATCTATTTAGAATCGTGTTGAAATATTGATCAAAAGGAAATAAAAAACAATCAATCTGTTAAAAAAGACCACCTCCTATAAAGATATAAAAATCATTCGAATTTCTGTTAATTCGATTGTCTAATCAATACCTTTGCCCCGAAGAATAACCATCATTTTTAGATAAGTAAATTACCCTTATGTCATTCAAAATTGACATTCATCCATCAAATACACTCAGAATTATTTATTCCGGGAAAATCACCAAGGAAGAGATCGATTCAATCCGGGTGAACGCAAGAACTATGGTCAGGGAAAATAAGCTGGAGTATATTCTGGTTGACCTCCGAAAAGCAATGCTGGATGTCAGTGAGATGGATCTTTTTAATATTGCCGCTTCGCAGAAAAAAGTTTATGGTAACATAAATAAAACTGCCATCATTTATACCATGGGCCGGCATAATCACCAGGACCTGATGATGTATGCTGCTACTGCAAATAGTAAAGGCTTTAAAGTTAGGTTATTTAAAAATGGATCCGAAGCCTCAAAATGGCTGAAATTTTAAATCCTTCCAAATAAATTAGAAAACTAGAATAAGCCCCACACCTGAGCAATCAGGAAAGTAATTATAAAGCCCATTAATAAGGGAAGAAGTCCAGAGATTGTTGTCCATTTAAGTGATCTTGTTTCTTTATAAATGGTGTACAATGTTGTAGTGCAGGGATTGTGGATTAAACTGAAGATCATCAGGTTTACTGCAGTCAGTAGCGTCCATCCCCCGGCTTCAAACAAATGCATCAAATCACTTTGGTTATCAAGTTCAAAAATCACCCCGGAACCTTCACCTATGCCAGTCAGACCTGAAAGTAATACTGTAAGCATTAATATGGTTGGGATAACGATTTCATTGGCTGGAATGGCAACAATATAGGCGAGTAGAATAATTCCATTTAATCCCAGGAGTAGTCCAAAAGGATCCATCCAGTTGACCATATATTCTGCCAGGCTGATTCCATTCACATCGATATTTGAAACGAGCCAGATTAACACTCCTGCCGGCAGAGCAAATATAATGGCCCTCCATAATACAAAAATGGTCCTATCTATCAATGAAGTATATATAGTGAACCAGAATCTTGGAGGACGGTAGGGTGGAAGCTCAAGGCTGAATGCAGAGGATTCACCCTTCAACACAGTTCTTGATAATAACCATGAAACCACAAAGGTTAGAAAAATACCCAGGACAGCAACAAATATTACAGCCGCAGACGAAATAAGTCCTGCTAAATATGACGGTACCAGACTGCCAATAAATAAAGAAGCTATTAGTATCTGGGTAGGCCATCTACCATTGCACAAGGCAAAATTATTGGTAATTATTGCAATCAACCTTTCTCTGGGACTGTCAATAATACGTGTTGCCACAACGCCTGCCGCGTTACACCCAAACCCCATACTCATGGTTAAAGCTTGCTTTCCATGGGCACCGGCCTTTCGAAATATCTTGTCGAGATTATAGGCCACCCGTGGGAGAAAGCCAAAATCTTCGAGCAATGTAAATAAAGGAAAAAATATCGCCATAGGAGGGAGCATTACACTTATGACCCAGGCTGTGGCCAGATACATGCCATCAATAATCACCCCATCAAGCCAGAATGGAAGGTGGATCTGGGCAGATATATCTTTCAAAAAAGGATGGAGGCTATCAAGCAACAAGTAAGCAAGAAATTTCGAGGGATAATTAGCTCCAGTTATTGTAATCCAGAGAATAATTGCCAAAAGCAAAAACATTATTGGGAATCCCCATGTTTTACTGGTCACAATTTTATCCAATGCTTGGTCAAAATATAATCTTTTCTTTACGTCAGGATAGGAAATGCAATGACTGGCAATTTTAGCTGCTTCAGAAAAGTGGTTTTCAACAAGTTCATCATGAAAATTGACAGCGAGGTCCATTCGAAGTTTAGTGGCCTCCTTCTGGATTATATCTACTTCATTTTCATAATTGAGGGCCAGGTCAACTCCGTCCTTGGTGAGTTTCTCTGCATCGAATTGGCTATACTCTACATCGCCCCTGGCATGATCAAGTAATTCACCGCTTTTTAATGAGGCTATAATATCTTCATCCTCATCAAGTAACCTTTCGGAAAGCCAGTTAGTATTTTCGATCTCCGGAAATTCAGATCTTAATCTGGAACTGATCGACCATACGGCCCTACTGAAATTACCATTTCCATAGGATCGTACCTTTGGTTTGGTCACTATACTTCCTGTGGCTATGTCATTCAGGGCGTTTAATAGTTCCTGCAATCCCTTTCGATACCTGGCTACCATAGAGATAACAGGTACTCCAAGATCACGTGACAAGGATCTAATATCAATTTTCAATCCCATCCGTTCTGCTTCATCCATCAAATTAAGGCAGATAACAACTTTGTCAGTTATCTCGAGGATCTGTAGCACCAGGTTAAGATTCCGTTCTAAACGGGTTGCATCGACCACGATTAATGTTACATCAGGTTTGCCGAATAAAATAAAGTTCCTGGCAATTTCTTCATCAGCACTTTTAGATATAAGTGAATATGCTCCGGGAAGGTCAACCATTTTATAATTTGCTCCAGCATATTGAAAACCACCCTCCGCTCTTGTCACTGTTTTTCCAGGCCAGTTCCCTGTATGCTGATTCAATCCGGTCAAAGCGTTGAAGACTGTGCTTTTACCAACATTCGGATTACCTGCAAGCGCCACAACAAAATCAGTCCTGTCAAGATTGATACCAAGTCGTTTTAAATGTCCATCCCTGGCTTGCGGACAATTCTCACATCCTGAATTTTTGGGTTTGGTCAATATGTCGGTAGTCCTATTCATCGAAGATCTCAACAGATATTTTGTCGGACTGTTCCTTTCGTAAAGCTATAACCGCACCTCGTATCCAGTATCCGATCGGATCGCTTAGTGGATTATCAAGGGCCACCCTGATCTCAGTTCCCGGGACTACCCCAAGGTCCAGCAATCTGAACCTTTCAAAACCCTGACAAGTTTCATCCAGTTTTGTTACCCTGGCTACCTGGTTATATTTTAGATCCGATAGTAACTTCATATACTTATTCTATAATAAACGTATTTTTAGCATTAAGTTTTGATCGTTGTAAAAAAAAATTTAGATGAGGCTAAAAATAAATCTATTGTAAAGCTAATTTATTTTATGAAATTTCACAATGAATTCGGCTATTAATTACCTATGAAAATAAAAGGGCCTGAAATCCACTAAGATAAATTTCCAGTGATATATTTCCTGGATTGAATAAAGAATATTGTAGATGAAAATGTTTTCAAGAGTAATAATCCTAGAATTATCTATTAAAATTCGTCAGAAAACATTGGCCAGTTAGGATCAGATACATGAGCTTCCTTAATAATACCTTCCATTTCTTTAACTACTTCTGGGAACTCCTCAGCAAGGTTAATTTGTTCACCAATATCAGTTTCAAGATTATATAATTCTAAAGAAGCATCAGGATTCTCATATACATCTAATCGAACAGCTTTCCATTTACCTTTTCTAGCAGCTTGTTTTTTGCCTAGTTCCTGAAATTCCCAATACAGATATTCATGTTCAGGCTGGGATTTGCCCAGCAACTCCGGCAGATATGATATCCCGTCAGTTTCTACATCACTGCTTATTCCGGCAATATCACAGGCAGTTGGAAGAAAATCCCAGAAAGCTGAAATGTGCTCTGAAACAGATCCAGCCTTAATTTTACCCGGCCAACGCACAATCAATGGAACTCGGATCCCTCCTTCGTAAACATCCCTTTTCATGCCCCGCAACACTCCACTTCCATTAAAAAAGCCGGGATTGTCACATCCATTGTCACTAGTGAATATAAGGATCGTATTGTGGCTTAGATTTGTTCTCTCCAACTCCTCTATAATTAATCCTATATAATTATCCATTCTTGTTATGACAGCAGCCCTGGATTTTTTTTCCAATGACCAGTTCTCCAAGTCATAAGGTTCGAGTGTTGGCGACTCATACTTTTCACCTTCCGGTGCCTCGCCATTATCGTGTGGCATGGTTACCGGGATATAGAGAAAAAATGGGCTTTTCTGGTTGTTATCAATAAATTTCAGAGCCATTTCGAAGAAGTCATCATTCGAATAGTCTATCTTTTTGGTTGCATATCCTCCCAATCCTCTTGTCCAGTGGTCATCAGGTAGATAATGAACTTCATTATCCAGCATAATTTTCTCTCCATTATGGTATAAATACTCCGGAAAAGAGTTATGCGCATGAACCTGGCAGTAGTATCCATAGAAATCATCAAATCCCTGAAGGTTAGGATCACCAGTTGAGTTTTCAACACCTAAGCCCCATTTTCCATACATAGCGGTTTTATAACCTGCCTTTTTTAATAATTCTGCAACAGTTGTTGTTTCATCTGCTATTGGAAACTGGCCATAAGGATCAACTTCCATATTCCCACGGGAAGGGGTATGGCCTGTATGAAGGCCAGTCATAAGTACACTCCTTGCTGGTGCACAAACAGGCGATCCTGAATAATGTTGTATGAATTTCATCCCTTCGCTGGCCAGTTTATCAATATTAGGGGTTTGAATTAATTCCTGACCATAACAACCAACTTCGCTGTATCCCAGATCGTCAGCCATGATATAGATTATATTCGGCCGGACGGGATCTTCCTCTTTTGTAGAACAGCCGGCAATAATGAATAATAAAAGATGAATGATCACTATGTTTTTCATATGGTTTGTGTTTAAATATTCGATACTTAAAAAAAACTAAAAATTAATCTTTCCAAAACCTTAAAATCGATTGCAATCTAACAATAATTTTCTTATAATTATATGTTCAACTAAAACAACCAGTTATGATAAAATTACAAAAAACCGCATGGGTAAGCTACGCCTTATCCATCCTGATTCTCGCTTGCATGAATGCCTGCGAGAATCCTCTAGAAAAGCTGAATCCTGAATTAGATCAGGGTATTTTAAACATTGAAATTGGACTGGAAATGAAAATTTTCAAGTCCAGCGCCAGATTACAAGAGGTCAATACCGATGACTTTCTTGTCGTGATTAAAAAGGCTAATGATGAAGTATATTTATCCTATAATCGCGCTGCTGATATTCCTCCCAATATTTCAGTCAATCCCGGAGATTATTATATTGAAGTGCAATCTCCAAATGATGATAATCCGGCATATGACAATCCAAAATATTATGGAAAATCCGATGTGTTCAGTATCGCCCCAAATGAGATAAAGACCGTTCCCATATCCGCCTCGCTTGCCAATTGCCTGGTGTCCGTAGTCTACTCTCAAAATGTGATTGACCAATTCATGGATTTCTTTACGGTAGTGTCTAATAGCCAGGGATCTATCACATTTGCACGTGATGAAACCCGTATGGGTTATTTTGACCTGTTGCCTCTGACTATCGAATCTCATTTGAGTTTTGAATTGGGAGATGGATCGATAGAAACAAAAATAATTTCTGGAGAAATTCCTTTGCCCGTCGCAGGTACCCATTACGAGGTACATATAGACAGTTCTCTTGACCAGGGATCGTTGTCCATTAACCTGTTGGTCGATGAATCATTCTTAATTGAGCTAATTGAGATAAATGACAGTGGCACAGTGGTTAACGATGGGCTTATTTCATTAGGGGATTTATTAATTACAGAGATTATGTATAATCCTTCTGCCATATCGGATACAGAAGGAGAATGGTTTGAAATCTATAATGCTTCCAGTCAATCAGTTGATATTTTTCAGCTGGTTATAAAGAAAGGATCGGTAGTGCAGCATATTGTCAATGAACATATCCTGATCGAGCCTCAGCAATACCTAGCATTAGGGCGTTCTATAAATGCCAGCTCAAGTATTGACTATATTTATGGCAGTGACCTTACTTTAACAAATACAGGAGACGAGATTGAAATAGTGAATTATGGATCCGATGGTTCAGATGGACAGTCTATTGCCACAGTTAATTATGGTGGTGCTGGATTCCCATCTGGTACCGGGGCATCATTAAATCTCGATTTGAATGCATTTGATGTGAATCTTGCCCAGGTAGGGGACAACTGGTGTATAAGCACTGCTACTTTTGATACTGGAGATCTGGGATCTCCAGGAAGTATGAACGAAGTGTGCAGCCAATAGCTTCAATATTAAAAAGCTTAAGTTTCAAATATTTTCCGTACGGACTTTTACCCCGTACGGATTTTTTTTTAGATAATGTTTTTGAAAGGAGAGGAAGAGATTATGTATTGGATATTCTCTATTCAAATAATTAGGTCAGCCGCTAAGCTGTGATCTTTTTTTTCTGTAAATGCAGTCTTTTACATGACAGAAATCACAGGTATAGCCTTTTTTTTCAGCATTTTTCCCAATGCCAATTATACCGCTGACTGATTTTATTGGGTACATCAAAGACGTTTCAGACAATCGGATATTACAATAATTCTCAGGGAAAAGAGAAAAAAGTTTCTGCTGTTCACTGACCTGCCAATCACAGTACCCGGGGCTATAACGATCAGTTATACCCAATCCGTTTTTATTCATATCGGTCTCAAGGAAATCCTGGATTTTATCCATGGCTTTTTCAACAATCTCAGAACCAACAACATCAATAACATACCCTTTCATCAAATCGCCACCCGACATCAGTTCTTTTGACCATTTACTTACACCTTCACCAGCTGTGCAAACAAACAAAGCAGCTTTTTCAGCTTTTCGGATAAGGTTTGATACAATGGGCTTAATATTGAATGTAACATCATCCAGCATAACAAGATGGTTTTTTTTGTCCCTCGAAAATGATTCAAATATCCGATATCCACCTTGTATGTCGCAATAAGGTTTAATGTTAACCAATACATCTTCTATCATTGATGGAATCGGATCCGGTGCAGGCCCCTCATAACCCATGTATTCTTCAATATTAGATCTTTCCAAGCCTAATGATTCATATTCAAATGTATATGTTTTTAAATCCATCTTATTCCATTAATCGTCTGAAATCTCTATTAAATTCTGTTAAATTAATATCTTCTCCCATTAAAATCAAAGCTGTATTTCTTGTTTTATCATCAACCTGTTTAATGTCAATCTTATCAAATACAGTCTGAACCGAAACAACATTATTATTATTTAAAAGCACAAAACCTTTAATTCGTATAGTATGCTCAACATATATACTGATTAACTTTCTTAAATTATTCATGCTGATCTTTCTGCTTGTTTTAAAAACCCGGGCCATCATAGCCGGGCGGCCAGGTTTATCGAAAATCTGCGATTCCTTATGTTTTGAGCTACGATCAATACCAATATTATGGAAAAACAAGTCAGTATTGATCTTGCAGAACTCAGTTTCCATAATTTGAACCAACGAATTGATCTGTTGAACACTAATTTTAACTGATTCCAATTGTTTAGAATCCACAAGGTCGATCTTATTTAAAACCAAATAATCTGCAATTGAGATCTGGTGTTTTATCCTCGTTAATATCGGAAGCATTTTATGATAATTCATTACATCAATAATACACCAACTGGATGAAAGGTAGACAAGTTCTTTTAGTTGATCTGATTGGAGAATTTCCGATATTGAAATAGGATCCGAAAGTCCTGAAGATTCCAGTATCACCAGGTCAGGTTTTTCCTGATCAAGGAAGCTTTTCAAGGATAATATGAAATCCCCCAGCAAGCAAACACAAAAGACCGAACCATTATTTATTTCAAGGATCTCAAATGGTTTTCTAAGATCTCTAAGTTCAATTCCATCAATGTTCGCGGGCGCAAATTCATTTTGAATTATCCCGACTTTATACCGATCATCGTTATGCTCTATGAGCTGCTTTAGAAAGGTTGTTTTACCTGATCCAAGATATCCAGTTACCAGAAAAAAGGGTACTGCAGCCATTTAGATATTTTTACATTTTAACCATCTCTTTTAATTTGGAGATGTGAGCGGGTGTAGTGCCACAACATCCACCAATGATATTCGCTCCGGCATCTATGATCTCATGGACAAAAGATCCCATTTCGTCTGGTGTTTCTGGAAATACAGTTTTTCCATCTTCATATATTGGGATTCCCGCATTGGCATGCACGAGGATAGGAATATCCGGATCCGCATTACGAATCTCCTTTACGATCCCGATCATATCATGAAAACCATTGCCACAATTAGCTCCGATTATATCAGGTTTTTCGGATATCAATTGATGGACCATGTCAGTAGGTGAGATACCCATCATCGTTCTATAGTCACCGTTCTTTGTTTTTTCAAAAGTCATTGTGCATATCACCTCCAGCTCTGTTGCTGATTTAGCAGCTTTAATGGCTTGCCTTGCTTCCTCAATATCAGACATTGTTTCCACAATAATGGCATCAGCTCCACCATCACTCAAACCTGAAGCTTGCTCAGAAAAGGATTTGAACAGTTCTCCTTCTGTTACTTCTCCCATCATAAGAATTTTCCCGGTCGGCCCAATAGAACCCAGTACAAAATGATGATCACCAGCTGCTTTTTTTGAAATCACAGCCCCCGCTTTATTCAGTTCATATGCTTTATCATCCAGCTTATAGTGAGAAAGCTTTATACTACTTCCTCCAAAACTGTTGGTTTCAACCATATTTGATCCGGCATCAATATATGTCTTGGCGATATTGAAAACCTCTTCAGGATGTTCCAAATTCCATAACTCAGGGCATTCCCCGGCTTTTAAGCCTTTAGCCTGCAGAAAAGTTCCCCAGGCTCCATCAGATATTAGAATTTTCCCATCCTTTAGTGCTACTTTTATTTTTCCCATTTAAATATCTTTAATCCACTCCTTGATTATTTTAACATCTGGAATTTCACCTTGCGATTTTAGTTTATATTCTGCTACAATAATAGCAGGAGTATTAATAATGCCATATGACGCAAGAATCTTTTCATCAGTGCTGGTGGTAATATCAAGATCAACGCCTGTCTCATTGATCGCTGTCAATACATTATTTTCTGCTTTTGCACATTCTTTTTTGGACTGACCCAGAATCATAATCTCGCCCTTTTTTGATTTTATTTTTAACTTTAATTTTTCATTAATTCGTTTTTGGATAGCAGCAATCAAATCATTTTTTGGAGGTATTTTGGAGACAAAGGAAATTTTTCCATCAATACATATTGTGGGTATGTTCTTGACCATTAAAGACGACATAAACGAGATACTTTCCATTTTCTTTATCGGATGTTCTCTCCATTCTACTATTCCTTCAAAGTGAGGGGCTATTTTCTTAACCGCTTCAACCATATACTGGCAGGGAGCACAGGATTCTGAATCCAGGGTAATGATATCTACAATTACCTTATCGGTCTGCCCATAATCTTTCATGTTTAAAAGATCCAGACTTGTACCCTGAATATCCATAGTTCTCACAACATCTCTTGCATAATTGTCATACACCAATTCTACAATTGCTTCCAGATTTTCAGGTGGAGTGTCCATAGGCAGGTCACAACCTGGCGATAAAATAAAACCTTCTTTGCCTCCAATGTCAAGGCATTCTAAGGCTTCTTTTTGGGCATCCTCCTTTTTACCAAGAAGAAGTACTAAGGTCAGTTTTAGATTTCCACCAAAACTTAAATTATACTTTAATGCCATTTCCTTTACATAATCCAGGGGTATATTTTCATCAATGGATATATTATCTGGTTTGCATTTACACATTTCCTCTATATTCTGCTGTGCATGTCCACAAACAAAAAATGAACTGTAAACACTTTTTGACCTTATATAATTGAAGGTTTCACTGACATATGGAGTTACAAAAGTTTGAAAAGAAATAGGATCTATCTGGCTGGTCATTGGATCGACAACTGCAATTACATCACATCCAGCATCAATATAATACCCAGCCATGGTTTTACATACTTTGGCAGTAAATTGCATTAATTCATGGACCATGTCCGGATCTTCCATCATTCGTACAAAGATTTCAGTACCTAGAAGATGAAGTCCAAGGGTAAAAGGACCTGTTATTAGGCCATACAAGGCAACATCAGGATGTTTTTCCTTTAAAACACGAGTTGTCCGGATAACTTCCTGAATCCTGCCTGTATTTTCTTTTGGAATAGACAATTGCTCAAGAGAAATACCATTCACCATAGGATGAGAAATGACCGCCGGGGGGGCGCTTTCGCTCCATTTCAATTCACAACCCAGGGCTTCCGCTTCTATCTGAAGATCAAATATCACAGGAATGCCATCAGGTTTATACTTTTCAATGGCTGTGGTAAGACCATTGATCATATGAGTTGAAGATTTCAGGTAATTCTCAGCATGTATGTCAATTAATTTTCCTCCATGACACCCTACAAATGGTACCCAAGGCGTTCTATCTGTTGCTACCCTGTTAAATGCCTTAAATATATGTTCTTTACCCATTTTCTCTTGTTTTTATGATAATTTAAATCCCTTATTTCCCTATAGAAAACTAAATAATCTATTATAAATTCACATTATAGAGATCTTTTCATTGATTTTGAGCTATTTTAATCACTTCCCGGATATTCTCCGGAGGAATATCACTCGTTAAAGCATGGGATGGGGAGAAAATATAACCACCCTCTGAACCAAGCTCATCCAGCAATTTATAACTTGAGTCACTTACATCTTTGATTGTACCGTAGGGAAGTGTTTCTTGAATACTCAATCCACCTAGAAAAGAAATTTTTCCATAAAATCTCTTAAAAACTTCAAAAATATCCATCACCTCGGGTTGAAAAGGATCAAATACATTAATTCCCACATCGATCATATCCGGAATCAATGATTCAATCTTGCCACAACAATGTTGCCCGATGTACAGGTTTTCCATTCGGGCTGCATCGCACATTTGCTTTAATCGAGGTTTAATAAATTCCCGCCAAAGATCTTCCCCTATTAACAATCCATTTTGCCCTGCCCAATCATCTCCAAATCTGACACCGTCAATTCCCCCGATTTTAGCTGATTCCTGAATAACTTTGATATTGTATTCAGTAATTTTATCTAATAGGTCATGGATAAAACCTGGTTCCAGTAACATCCATAGCATGAGGTTTTCCATGCCTACAATAGACCAGGCTCGTTCAAACAAGGTAAATCCTATAGATAAAAAATGAAAATGATCCGGGAAAATATGATTGTGATGTTCTATGTATTTAAATACTGGCTGATCATCAACCAGAGGAAACTGAAATCCTTTCAGGCTGGGTTTATTTAAGGGGTAATCATCGACTATCCCGAGGGTTCTATCTTTTGTTTTATTCCAGACAATTCCAAAGTAATCTTTATAATATCCTGGCCGGACTTGCTCCCAACCGCTGTTGGTTTGTGAAAATACAGCATATGATCCAGTATCTAATATCTCGTCAAAAGATCCTCCCAGAAATTTACGGTATTGTTCTTCAGCCTCTACGGTAAAGCGAATAACATATGGAACCGGGAAAGATTTCTGGTAATTGATCGCCTTGATAAAAGACTCTTTTTTTGTCATATCATGCTACCAAAGAATTTAAGTATTCAACTGCGCCCTGGGGATCTGGTGAATAAAAGTCTGCTCCAATTTTGTTTTTAAAATCTTCACTAACGGGAGCACCGCCTATTAATACCCTGGTTTCCGGGGATACAGATTTAACCTCTTTCAGTATTTGTTCCATATTAACCATTGTAGTGGTAAGTAAGGCAGATAAGCCAATATGGCCTCCTGGATTATTTTTAATCGCATCAACAAATTTTTCCGCACTCACATCGGTTCCGAGGTCTACGACTTCCCAGCCATTTCCTTCAACCATCATAGATACCAGGTTCTTTCCAATATCATGTAGATCACCAGCAACCGTTCCAATAATAAAGATCCCACTTCGTTTAACATCACCTGATAGGAAAAATGGCTTCAAGTGCTCGATAGCAGTACTCATAGCCTTTGCCGACATCAATACCTGAGGGACAAATACCTTGTTTTCCCGGAATTTTATTCCAATACGTTCCATCCCAACAACCAGACCCTTTTTCAGAATGTCCTCAGCACCAATGCCGGCATCAAGTGCTTCTTTAGTAAGTTCATCTGCGCCTATTTGTCCTTTCATGTCAGGCGGGTAAGGGGACTGCTGGTTTATCTTTCCGAATTCCACACAGTAAGCGATTTTTTCTAAAAGTTCACTCATAATATATAAATTATAATTTAAGTTTATTTGATGATTTTCTAATAGCCATTAAGTTTTCTATTGGTGTATTTACCGTAATCTCACAACCTGCAGAAATAATGTGTTTCTTTCCTCTTTCTTTGTTCATAATTTCATCAGTCATCATTTCTACCTGGTCTGCTGAGTTGTTTTGAATCAATACAGGATCAATATTACCACATCTAATAACATCAGGACCCAGGATCTCATAGGCCTGGTCCATGTCTACCTGCCAGTCAAGATCTAAAATATCCATTCCAAGGTCTTTTAAAGAGGGGAGTAAATGGGTAATATCCCCGCATATGTGCAATTTAACCTTTCCATTATTTTCATGAATAAAATTTATAATCTCTTGGTGTCGGAATTTCACAAAAGTATCATAAGTGACCAAGTCAATTTGTGAACATATCGCATCCCCCATACCGATGATCTCACAACCTTCCAGAATCTGCAAGCGCGCAAACTCCTTTGCTGTTACAACACATTTATCCATTAGAATATTCGAGAAGTCCGGATCCATCATCATTAGCATTAACATTTCTCCCACACCTGCCAGGTCGCAGGCTTCGGCCAAAGGACCTTCAATCCAACCAATTACTGGTACATTTCCTTTTAAGAGTTCTGTAAAATATCTTGCTCCTTCAATCCTGTCACGGGTTCTTTCAGCCCGATATAGATCAGGATTTTTTAGACTTTTAACATCTTCAATATTCTTAACAATGATTTCTTCGCATTTTGGGACGGCTTCCTCCGGAAAAGATACTTTTGCGCCAAAGGCTGATGTTTCTCGATAGGGATCTGAAATAAGACCTACCAGATCCATATCGAAATACTCCATGGCTCTTATATTGCTTTCTACCAATACCCGATAGTCTGATGCAAATTCACCATAGCTTTTCTGATTGAACCGTGCGGCAAAATGCATTAGTATTGGACGGAATAGTTTTTCTGTTGCTAATTCCTTACCATTGAGAAGCATGTCAAACTTATCTTTCTTAGTCATGATCAGATATGCATTCCTCTAAAAAATGTAAATGCTAACCATTTACCTTTTTAATAGATTCAAGCATAGCAATAATGTTTTTTGGTGGTACGTTTGCCTGAATATTATGGACCGTATTAAAAACATATCCACCATTCTCTCCAAATATCCTTAAATTCTCTTCAACCTGATCTCTTACCTCCTTTTCTGTGCCAAAAGATAGTACCTTTTGCGTGTCAACTCCGCCACCCCAAAATGTGATCCTGTCCCCGTATGTATCCTTTAGATGGCGAGGGTCCATTCCTGTGGCATTAATTTGAACAGGATTTAATATATCAAATCCTGCTTTAATAAAACTCTCGATAAACGGCTCAACAGCTCCACAAGAATGTTTGAAAGTTTTCCAGTTCGTATTTTCATGTATCCAGCTATTGATCTTTTTATAATATGGGAGATACATTTCCTCAAGTGTATCTAATCCGCAGAATTGAGAGTCTTGGGTTCCAAAATCGGTTCCACATAAAAATGCGATATCAACTTTATTACCAACAACTTTATAGATTTTATCCAGGTTAGCCAATGCTATATCACTCTGCTTACTGAAGATCTCATGGATATAGTCTGGCCGCATGATTACGGACATATACCATTCTGCAATATCCCGGATACCTTTTGGCCTTTTGAGGTTCAATCCAGGGATCAGGGCAATATCACCAAAGGCAGTTCCACCGAAATTTGCGACAACAGCTTTTTCTGTGCCTTCAATCCTTTCAGTTTCTTTTCTCCAATAGTCCAGGTCTTCTTCCTCAATGGGTTTGAATTCCTCAAGATTATTTGCAGGATCTAATTTTAATTCATCAATTGGTTCCTGGCGAATTACTGCATCAAAAAAATAACTTGCTTTGGGCATCTTTCCGCTGGCAGGAACCTTAAGGTCACCTTCCGGGTGTATCAGCAGGTTCCCATTATCATCAAAGGTGGTATTAAAACCTATAGGTACAAGCACTGTCTGATTCCAGAATGTTTTAAATTCTTTTAGTTCGCCACTGTTACGAATTCCGAACATATTGTTTTTTGGATTTAACCCGATGATATCAATTTGAAGGGCATCCATTAAGTCGGGATCGATTTCGCCAAGCATCTGATAGGGTTCAATAACTCGTATCGGTCGTTTTTCAAAACCAAAGTATTCTCTTAATCTTTCTATAGCTAAAACATGAATACCCGTAACCGGAGTTGCCCCGAAATCTATTGGAGTTCTGTCAGGAGATTCATGCGCAAGTGCTTTACGGGTTCTTTCCTTTGAAGTCATTCTGAAAAAAGTAAATATATTCTAAAAAATGTAGATCAAATATAACTAATTTTCTGCTATTAGATGAGGGGCTTTAATGATAATAATCATCAATTATTTGCTGGATTTCCTGGTGAATTATAGGAGATGTTTCCGGGCCTAATGAATTGATTTCGCCGTAGGGAGCTTCTTTTTCATTATATGTGTATGGTGGATCCTCATCCCATTCACTTTTTGGGATGATGTATCCTAATTCATCATTACCAAGCCCGATTATAAACTTGTATTTGCCTTTCATAATATCCCTTGTGACGGGGAGTTCAGCGGGACCAATTTTAAAATCCTGTCCATCCGGAGATTCAATACCACCATTTACAAGTTCTGGATATACTTCGCCAGGGTATGTCAGAAAACTTGCAGGGCCTATGGTAAGATACGCAATTTCTGTTCGCATATGATTCCATTCACTGTAACCCCTGTTTAGGATGCCCAATGATGCTCCCAGTTTAAATAATGGATTCTGAAGAGGAAGATTGAAAGTTTTTGCAGCGAGTCCGATGCTCCCGGTGCTAACCGTATCGGATGACCTATTTAAAGCCATAAGGCTGTGATAAGCGATTTGATTTCCCTGGGATTTTGCTTTATTAAAA
>CAYMFU010000128.1:0-43556 GCA_964389805.1 uncultured Roseivirgaceae bacterium
AGATTTTAATGATCTTGATGAGTTTATTTCTTTTGGAAAAGGAATTATAATGGATCCTGAAGGTAGCATTCAGGGACAGATATCATTATCGGGAGATATAAATAGGATAAGCACGAATGGCAATCTTGATTTTAATTCTGTTGATATATTACTGACCCCTGTAAATAATCGATACCTGATTGAAAATGAATCCGTAACCTTAAATAATAACACCTTTGTTTTTCAGGATTTCACACTCCTTGATCCAGCCAACCAACAGTTCAATATAAATGGCAAAATACACACCAGCCAGTTCAATATTTATGAAATGGATATAAAGGTGGATGCTGACCGCTTTACTGTTTATAATGTTGGCCAGGAGGACAATCCAAATTTCTATGGATCCCTTATAATTTCCCTGGATGCAGTTTTAAAGGGAAATACAGAAAATCCTAATGTGTTGGTAAATCTTTCAATAGATAGAGGAACTAATTTAACCTATGCCCTCCCTTCCAAGAATTTTGACGTGGTGGACAGTGAGGGAATTGTCGAATTTGTCAATTTCTCCGATCCTGATTCCCTTGAGGAAATTGGATTTGAACAGTATATAGGTGACACGATTTTTTCCAAATTGAACTGGGTTGATCTGAATGCGACACTAAAAATTGATAAATCAGCTCAGTTCATGATTGATATGGATCCATTGTCAGGAGACTACTTACAATTCGGAGGAACAGGTAATTTAAACCTCCTGGTCCAGAAACAACAGAATCCACAAATCACCGGGACTTATGAATTCGATAGAGGGATATACGAAGTATCATTTTACGGACTGGTTAAGAGAACTTTCGATTTTGAACCGGGAAGTGTTATATCCTGGTCCGGTGATCCATATACTGCACAATTAAACCTCAAAGCACAGCACAATATAAGAACTGCTTCCTTTGGTCTCGTTTCGCGGGAAATCTATGGACTCCCTGATGAAGAGAAAAGTAAATACCGCCGCACCTTACCCTATTCTGTAGATATAAATATAAAAGGTCAGCTGGATAAACCTGAAATCGGTTTTGGAATTGATCTGCCCGACGAGGATAAAAGTGCATTCCCACTTGTGGAAACTAAACTCAATCAACTGGCTGAACCTGGAAATGAGTCTGAGTTAACCCGTCAGGTATTTGGTTTGCTTACCATAGGCAGTTTCATCCCCGAAACAACCGGGCCGGGAGGAGGTTCAGACTTTGGCAGTGCCCTGGCTACAACGGCCGCCGCAAATAGCCTGAATTCAATATTGACAAATGAATTGAATAAGCTGTCTGGCAAATACATAACCTTTGCCGATCTTGATGTTGGGATGCAGACTTTTAGTGATATGGGAGGCAGCGGACAAACCAACAGGACCACTATGGATATCAGGCTTTCGAAAAGACTTTTTAATGACCGTGTGACCATAGAGGCCCAGAGTTCTTTCGACCTGCATAACGAAGCCGATAAATACAAGCATGCATCCGACGAGTCAACCGTCCATAGTGACTTTGCCATTATTTATGATCTAACCGAAAAAGGAGATTATAAATTAAAGGCCTTTGAGCGGTCGGCCTATGACATCATTTACAAAGACACCCGCATGGGGGGTGTTGCAGTAATTTTTATAAAGGAATTTGACAAGTATAAGAAGGAGAGAAAGTCCAGAAAATGATAATAAATAAGCTCATACCAATATTCGTGTAAAAGTGCGAAAAGGAATTTCAAATATTATCCGATTATTCCTGAAATGCTTTTCTTCTGTATGCGGATTATATATTTGTACAAGATTCAGAATACAGTGGACGATTGCATACCCGATTCTACTGACAGGTATTTCCTGCACAGGTATGAAACATATTAGCGAGGAAAGTCCACTATACATTGGATCAAATGTAAATATACATTCGGAGGTTAAACTTTCACATGACCTGAAGTATGAATTAAAAAATGTAAACCGTCCAAAACCAAATGGCAAGTTTCTCTGGATGCGACCTTCCATTGCTATTTATAATACGGTCAGGGAACCCAAAAAAGAAAAAGGATTCCGTTACTGGTTAAAATATAAGGTAGGAAAACCTCCTGTACTGGCAAATGAAGTATCTCCGGAAAATGTATCCTCCCTGATGCGAAATCGATTTTTCAACAGGGGATTCTTCAATGTAAATATTGATTATGAAAGAGATACCCTCCAAAAGAAATTTCAAATAAATTATACAATAACAAGTGGAAAGCAATTTCTGATTGATTCCATTCGGTATAATGATGGACAAACAGATCTGGAAAAACATATACAATCAGCGGAATCAACATCAACAATTATAGCAGGTAAGCCTTATATCCTGGAAAACCTGAAAACTGAAAGGGAGAGAGTTGAATTCCTTGTAAAGGATTCCGGATATTATTATTTCGATAAGGATTTTCTTATCTATAAAGCTGACACACTTAAAAGGTTTAAACATGTAAACCTGGAATTGGGTTTAAAACCTAATATTCCTCCCCTTGTCAACAAGAAAGTGTACCTGAATAAAATATATATTCTTGATGACTACGCAGTAGAAAATTATAATCCGGATACAACCGAATACAGAGGGTACTATTATATTTCAAACCGGCATGTTTTTCGTCCTGATATCATTACTGACCGTATTCATCTGAGGCCCAATGAAAGGTATTCACGCAGAAAGCACTTAAGAACTATAAGCCAGTTATCCAACCTGGGGGCATATCGATTTGTAAATACGGATTTCAGGGAGGATTCAGCCTCCAATATCTTAAATGCATTTGTATACGCCACACCATTAAAAAAGAGCGCCCTGACAGCAGAATTAAATACGACCATCAAAACGACCAACTATGTCGGGCCGGGAGCAAGGATCAGTTGGCGTCACAGAAATATATTTGGCGGAGCAGAAGAATTGTCTTTAAATCTTCTGGGAAGCTTTGAAGTTCAGATTGGTGCAGATTCAATCAATACTGCTTATGAAGCCGGACTTGAAATGGGACTTGACATACCCAGACCCATTGTATTAAAGCGTCTTGGAAGAAATAAGGAAATAGTCCCGCGAACGATGATACGTGGTGGCTTCAATATCTACCGCAGGGTGGAGTTATATACTATGAATTCCTTTTTCTCAGTATTTGGATATTCATGGAGAAAATCTCAGAAGATATCCCATACCTTTAATCCATTCGATATCACCTTTTCCCGGGTATCCGATGCAACTGATGCCTTTAAAGAATATCTCGAAAATAATCCTACAGTTGCTGTCAGTTTTGAAGAGCAATTTATCATTGGGGGTAATTATGCATTTATTTATGATGACCTTCAGAACTCATTTAAAAAAGGAACAAAATATTTCAGAGGCGTTGTAGATTTATCAGGCAATCTGGTATATTTGATGTCAAAAGCATTTTCCAACCATAATTTTACCCCGGAAGATCCGTATACCATATTTGGTGTCCCTTTTGCACAGTATTTTATTATCCACCCTGAATTCAGATATTATTTAAAAACCGGGGGTAAAAGTGTGCTTGCGACAAGGGCATTGCTGGGTATTGGGATACCCATGGGGAATTCAAGGGTACTGCCCTATATTAAACAGTTTTTTGCTGGAGGAACCAATAGCGTAAGATCATTTGTAGCCAGAACAATTGGGCCAGGAAGCTACCTGGCGCCAGTAGAAAATCTGGGTGTGGATCAGACGGGTGATATCAGGATTGAATTCAATGTAGAATATCGATTTAATTTTACCAGGCGGTTTTTGGGCGCTGCTTTCCTTGATGTTGGAAACGTTTGGTTAAGGAATCCTGATCCAGAAAGACCTGGTGGAGAATTTCAATTGAACAGGTTTTATAAAGAATTTGGTATAGGAACAGGAATTGGATTCCGGTATGATTTTCAGGTCCTGATATTCAGAGTTGACCTTGCCTGGCCATTGTATGTGCCTTACTTGGAAGAAGGGGATCGCTGGGTGATTGGCGACTTCAACCTCTTCAGCAGCGAATGGAGGCGGAATAATCTGATATGGAACCTGGCGATCGGTTATCCTTTCTAATGTTGCCATCACTATGTGACAATTTTTCAAATTTTATAAATTAATACTTTTGGGAAATCTGATGTAAAATATTTGTGGATAGTTATTCCAGATTACTCAAATAAATTTAAATTTGAGGATAAATTAATTCTATAACTATGAAAAAACTCAACTTACTTTTAATTGCACTTGTTCTGGGTATTGCAGTTAATGCTCAGGATTTTAATGATTACCTTGAAGTTTCAAGAGAGGTTCTTAAAACTGAGAAAAAAGCACTTATTGCAGATTTAATGCAATTCTCTTCTGAAGAAAGTCAGGCTTTCTGGCCAGTATATAATGAATATGAAGACAAGAAATATGTTGTAAACACAAGATATTTCAACCTCGTTCAGAAATTTGCCGATAATTTTGAGAACATGTCTGCTGAAGTTGCTTCTGACGTAATCAGTGAATCTCTAGGTATTGAAATGGAATTGATAAAGCTTGAAAAGTCTTATGCAAAGAAGTTTCAGAAAATACTTACCCCTCAGCGGACTCTGAAATACCTGCAGGCCGAAAACAAGATCAAAGCTATGATCGATGCAGAAATGGCATTACAGATCCCATTCCTTGATGAGATAGAAGACTAATGTTTTAATAAGATAATATTATGAAGGGCAATCCGATTTGGGTTGTCCTTTTTTGTTACTCTCTAATTTTGGCATATATTTCAGAAAAACAAGGCAAATAATCCGAAAATCACATAATATTGTTAAATAATATCAGCCCATTTTTTAAATGTCCGAGATTAAATTAGCATGCATTTATTCTGATACAGAAACAGCCCTTGAAAGGTATGTTGAACTAAGTTCCATGATCGATTTTGTAGATCCGGAAAAATCAGATGCCATAATAGTCCTTGGCGGTGACGGATTTATGCTGCTATCAGTCCATGAATACAGTTACCTGGAAAAGCCATTTTATGGAATGAATTGTGGTTCGGTTGGATTTTTATTGAATGAATTTACAAACAAGAAAGTGGAAGCTAAGATCCGGAATGCCAAGCAACAGGTACTTTTTCCTTTAAAGATGAAGGCTGAACTCAAAAATGGTGAAACGGTTGAAGCTATGGCCTTTAATGAAGTATCAATTCTCAGAAGGTCAAGGCAAACCGCTAATATTCGTTTGATCGTTAATGGAATCGAAAGAATATCAAAACTGGTAAGCGACGGCGTACTTGTTGCCACACCGGCAGGCAGCACAGCCTATAACTTTTCTGCCAGGGGGCCGATAATTCCTATGGGATCTAACGTAATTGCTCTGACACCAGTAAGTCCCTTCCGGCCAAGGAGATGGAACGGGGCCTTACTTCCCCACGATGCAATCATCCGGTTTGAAAATCTGGATCCTGATAAAAGGCCAATTTACATTTCAGCAGATTTCAAGGAATGGACTGACGTACTTTCCGTGGAAATAAGTGAAGATCCAGCCAAGTCAGCAATTCTGTTATTCAACCCGGACCATGCCCTCGATGACCGGATATTCAGTGAGCAATTTACATCAGGTGATTAATTAAAATCCAACAGGTATGACTCAATCCCAATGGAGTGATTTGAAAGGAGTAGTTAATGGGAACACAGTTAGACAAGCTTTAGTGGCCTTTATAATCGATAGTCCCTGGTTGCCAGGATTCAGTGGAATCAGTACATTGGAATATTACAGTTCAAGAGAGAAATGGTTCAAGGCCAATATAAAGGCCATAGAGACCTTCCCGGATATCATCTTCCTTCCTGGTTTCTGGTCTGAGTTTGGTATGTGTACGGAACCCAGTGCATTTGGATCTAAATGCATCTGGCATCAATCAAACCTTCCACATGCTGATAAGGTTATTTCTGATATTTCCGAAGCGCGGATACTGGAAAAACCAAATCCAAAGACTGATGGTCTCCTGCCGTTTGTTACTCAAAGACTTTTGGAATGCAGGTCTCAAATACAAAAAATGGGTCATGAGATTCAGTTTGCCATATCCCGTGGGCCATTAAATATTGCTTCTTTTTTGATGGGGAGTACGGAATTTATGATGGCTACGGTTATGAATCCGGAAGAAGCCCATAATCTGCTCAGGTTAATCACTGATTTTACGATTGACTGGATACAATACCAAAAGGAATTATTCCCGGAAATTGATGGCATCTTTATACTTGACGATATTGTTGGATTCATAGGAGATGATGAATGCAACGAGTTTGTGGTCCCATATTTATCTGATATCTTTCATTCCTTCGAAGCATCAATACGGTTTTTTCACAATGATGCTGCTGGTCTGGTGAGTAGTCCATATCTCGAAAAAATGGGAGTTAACCTGTTTAATTTCAGTCACGAACATACAATCGATGAAATACATAAACTGGCCGGACCAAATATTACCCTGTTAGGTAACCTGCCACCAAGGGATGTTTTGGCGGCCGGGAGTCCAGAAGATGTTGAAAAGGGTGTCCGGGAAATGATTCAATCTGCAGGCCCGATAAAAAATATGATCTGGTCTTGTGGCGGTGGTATGCCCCCGAATGTTAGCCCTAAAAATATCCATACTTTTTATAATACTGTTGTAAATTTGTCCTAACTGATTTTTTCAAACGATGAAATATATTTTCCCCTTTTTGTTCCTCTTTATAGTATGTTCAGGATATACTCAACAAGAGCTGAAATTCGAAGTACATACCGGAAACTCCGGGCGCATCAACACGCCATTATCCATAGAGATCAATCAGCTTAAGGAAACTGAACTTTCAACTCTGTCACTCTTTGAAACCACCGGGGGCATCAATTCCGAGATACCTTTCCAGGTTGACCAGGAATACAAAACCCTTTTATGGTTTACTTTATCTGGAACCACCAGTCCCAATACTACTAGAACATTTTTAATTTCTACGAAACAGGGGGTAAAAGAATTTCAGCGCCTGCAGATAGAAAAAGAAGACAAAACACTGAAAATAAAATCGGGAGATAAAAACATCCTGCAATATAATCAGGCAGAAGTGTTTCCACCTGAGAATGTCGATCCTATTTATAAACGTTCAGCCTTTATACATCCGGTATGGTCACCGGACCAGCAGGTTCTGACCAGGATACAACCCTCTGACCATTATCATCATTACGGGATTTGGAATCCATGGACAAGAACTAAATTTCAGGGAAGGCAGGTCGACTTCTGGAACCTTGTGGAAGGACAGGGAACAGTAAGGTTCAAGGGATTTTTATCAATTACTGAGGGTCCGGTTTTTGCCGGATTCAGGGCACACCAGGAACATATTGATTTTACCTCGGAACAGAACGAAGTAGTTGCTATGAATGAAGAATGGGATATCCGGGTTTGGAATATGGCCACTGAAAAAAAAGTATGGCTTGTTGATTTTACATCTATCCTGAATTGTGCAACTGAAGATGGAATTTTGTTTTTCAAATACAGGTATGGCGGAGGAATTGGTTACCGCGCCACAGAGTTGTGGGGAAAGGATAATAGTACGGTTTTAACTTCAGAGGGTAAAACCCGCGACGAAGCGGACGCTACAAAAGCAAGATGGTGTATAATAAAAGGTGAAACCCAAAGTGAAGAAGGAAATTCCGGCATTTTGTTTATGAGCAATCCACAAAACCGGGAACACCCTGAACCAATGAGAATGTGGCCATCCAATGACCATAAGGGCAAAGCGAATATGTTTTTCATGTTTACGCCTATCCGGGATAATAAGTGGGAACTGGAGCCTGGTAAAAATTATGCTTTAAAATACCGCTTACTGGTGTTTGATGGCGAACTGACTCCCACGGAAGCTGAACAATACTGGAATGATTTTGCCAATCCTCCAGAAGTTAAATGGATTAATTAATAAATGATATGAAAAGGTTTACATTTTTTTTAGCATTAGGTTGTTTTATAATCATGGGTACTGCTCGATCACAGGAATCACAAAAACGTGTTCTGATCTATACGAAGAATGGAGAGGGTTTTGTGCATGACAATATAAATAAAAGCGTTATCGCATTGAAAAAGATATGCGATGAATTAAAGATCAGCTATGTCGTATCAGATGATCCCTCTTTATTTGCAGCTGGTTTTGACAAGAAATTCAATGCGGTTATTTTTTCGAACACGAATAATGAAGCATTTGATACAGAAGACCAACGAATGGTATTTCAGAAATTTATTAAAAATGGAGGAGGATTTGTAGGTATTCACTCCGCTTGCGGTTCTGAAAGGGATTGGCCCTGGTTCTCAGCAATGGTGGGAGCTAAATTTGTACGACATCCGGCCTTTCAGCCTTTCGATATAAAGGTATTGAACAAAAAGCATCCTTCAACCAGCTTTCTTCCGGATACCTGGTCATGGGCAGATGAATGCTACTTTATGAATCAAATAAATCCGGACATAAGTGTATTGCTCGCTGCTGATTTAACTACGATTGAGGATCCTGAAATGGAACAATATCCGGGTGACACCTTTGGAGA
This sequence comes from uncultured Roseivirgaceae bacterium, assembly GCA_964389805.1. Taxonomy (GTDB): domain Bacteria; phylum Bacteroidota; class Bacteroidia; order Cytophagales; family Cyclobacteriaceae; genus JAGTVG01. The sequence goes on from CAYMFU010000128.1 coordinate 8,523, forward strand.
TCTTTTCCCTTTGGCGTGGTATCATGAATACGATGGTGGCCGGGAGTTTTTCACTGCATTAGGTCATGATAAAAAGCACTATAAAGATGAATACTTCATTCAACATTTAAAAGGTGGTATTATATGGGTGCTGGAAATAAATGAAAACACGAATTTTTAATCATGAAAAGAAGAGGTTTTATAAAATCATCCCTGATAGGAAGTGCTGGAAGTATTGCTATTCCGACAATCCTTCCGGCATCTGTATTTGGTAACAACCGGCCCAGTAACCGTATCCTGGTTGGCCAGATCGGCTGCGGCCGGATAGCACGTGATCATGATCTGCCGGAGACTATGAAGTACGATCATGCCCTGGTGACAGCTGTATGTGATGTAGATTCTATCCGCGTCAAGAAAGGTAAGGAACATGTTGATAAGGTGTATAAAAGATTTCATGATAATGAAAATCCGGCCGATGTAAAAATGTATTCCGATTACAGAGAATTATTATTGAATCCTGAAATCGATGCGGTTTTAATTTCTACCCCTGATCACTGGCATGCTGAGATCGCCATGGAAGCTGCCCTGGCAGGAAAAGATATATACCTTCAGAAACCCAACTCACTGACTATAAAAGAAGGACGGCAGTTAAGCAATGTGATCAACAGTACAGGCAGGATCTTTCAGATAGGAAGCCAGCAACGATCGGTGAATCCATGGCCACAGTTCAAGAGGGCCTGCGAACTGGTAAGGAATGGCAGGATAGGACAGGTCACTAATGTTGAGATCGGTTTACCCGGCGATCCCGGTGGGCCGGAAGAACCTGAAATGGCTGTCCCGGGAAATCTGAATTATGATATGTGGCTGGGATCAACACCGGATGTATATTATACGGAAAAAAGGGTTCATCCCCAGATAGATTTTTCCAGACCCGGTTGGCTAAGGTGCGAGCAATTTGGAGCCGGTATGATAACAGGCTGGGGCGCTCATCATGTGGATACAGCCCATTGGGGAATGGACACTGAATATACAGGTCCGGTTGAGGTGGAAGCCGAAGCTGAATTTCCTTCCTCTGGATTATGGGATGTTCATGGCCCGTTTGTTGTAAAAGCAAAATATGAAAACGGCGTCCGAATGAAGATCAGTGGAGAATATTCAAATGGAGTAAAATTCATCGGAACTGAAGGCTGGATTTTTGTGGCCCGGGGTGCGTATTCCGTTACTGCCAGCGATCCCACCTCAGGGGATAGCAACAATAAAGCGCTCGATGCAAGCGATCCGAAAATCCTTGCCTCAGAGATCGGTCCGGATGAAATCCATCTTTATGATAGTGAGGAGCATCACGGCAACTGGCTGGATTGTATAAAAACCCGAAAGCAAACTATCGCTCCTGCAGAAATCGCACACCGATCAACAAGTGCCTGCCTCGTAAGTCATATTGCTATGAAATTACCCCGCAAGTTATACTGGGATCCAATACGGGAGCGATTCAGAAACGATGATGAAGCGAATGCAATGATATCCCGACCGCAAAGACATCCTTACGGAACAAATTATGTAAATATTTAAAAAATGACCCATGCGTATATTTAACTACTCTTTACACTTTCTATTCCTGATATTATTCATTTCCTGTGAACAGGGAAGCAAAGATAAAACAGAAGATATGAATCCTCCTAAATTAAAACTTATGACCCTGGATCCGGGCCATTTTCATGCTGCTCTCGTACAGAAAAAAATGTATCACAATGTGGATTCAGTTGTTTTTGTATATGCGCCCGAGGGTAATGATCTGGAGTTTCATATTAACAGGATAAGGGGCTTCAATACCAGAAAAATTAATCCGACCTATTGGGTTGAAGAGGTCTATATGGGCCCGGATTTTTTTGAAAAAATGTTAAAGGAAAGGCCGGGGAACGTATTGGTTTTGTCAGGTAACAATGCCAAAAAAGATGATTATATCATCAGGACGATAAACCTTGGCATTAATATTTTGGCGGATAAACCAATGATCATCTCTCCGGATGATTTTCCTACCCTGGTACAGGCCTTTCAATCTGCTGCGGAAAATAATGTTCTGTTATATGATATCATGACGGAGCGCTTTGAGATCACGACCCTTCTGCAGAAAGAATTGTCTCAGATACCGGAGGTATTTGGATCTTTGTTGGCCGGTTCTCCTGAACAGCCTGCCATTACCAAAGAGAGTGTCCATCATTTCTTCAAATATGTTTCCGGCAAGGCATTGATACGCCCTGCCTGGTTCTTTGATGTGGAGCAGCAGGGAGAAGGCATTGTGGATGTGACAACCCACCTGGTCGACCTGGTCCAGTGGGAGTGTTTCCCGGAGCAGGTCATTGATTACCAGCAGGATATTGAACTGGAGAATGCCAGAAGATGGACGACAGATCTTTCCCCTCAGCAGTTTAAAAAAGTAACAGGATTGAATGAATACCCTGATTATCTCCAAAAGGACTTGGATGGAGAAACCCTGAAAGTCTATTCCAACGGAGACATCGTGTATAAGATTAAAGATGTATTCGCAAAAGTTTCCGTGATATGGAAATATCAGGCACCAGAAGGCACAGGGGATACACATTACTCAATTATGAGGGGTAGTGGATGTGATCTGATCATCCGGCAGGGAGAGGAAGAAGGCTATAAACCTATTTTGTATGTAGCTTCAAAAGGTGATACTGCTGCATTTGGAAATGCACTGAAAAAGGTGGTTGGTACTGACCTTCAGAATAAATACCCAGGAATTGAACTTGAGAAATTATCAGATTCCGAATGGAGGGTGAATATTCCGGATGAGTATAAAGTCGGACATGAAGCTCATTTCAGTCAGGTGACAGAAAGGTTCCTTGAATACCTGGAAAATGATAATATGCCAGCCTGGGAGGTACCGAATATGTTAGCTAAATATTATACGACTACTGCCGCCCTGAAAATGGCAAAATCTGAGTAACAGTAGTAAATAAGAAATCTCAAACACTCGGTATCATTATTTTAAAATTTTTCCCTGGCTATGGCAGAAGAAAAATAATGATAATGTATTGATAGACTTAGTTTATTTCAAATGGATGCAATATATAAAAGACGAAGTATCAGAAAATATAAAGATGCTCCGGTAAGCCAAAATCTAATAGAACAAATCATAAAGGCAGGAATGAATGCTCCTTCTGCTGGAAATGAACAACCCTGGCAGTTTCTGGTGGTGGATGACCGAAAGATCCTGGATAAAATCCCCACGTTTCATCCACATTCCAAAATGTTGTATGAAGCCCCTGCTGCAATTGTTGTTTGCGGAGATATGTCCCATGTCAAATATCAGGAATACTGGCCTCAGGATTGTTCTGCCGCCACCCAGAATATATTGCTGGCTATAGCCGAACTTGACTTAGGCGGGGTTTGGTTGGGTGTATACCCCAGGGAGGACCGTGTTAAGAAACTACAGGCACTATTCGGGATGCCAGATAACATCATTCCCTTTTCAATTGTAGCTCTGGGATATCCAGCTGAGCAAAAAGCAGCGAAGGATATTTATGATACACACAGGATTAAACACAATAGCTGGGGATAGTAATTATAGAATTAATTATATAATTAATTCTATAATATTATAACACTACAGTTCCTTATCCTGATCTAGATAAAGTCCGATGATTAAACATTCTCCGATTTAATTTATATAAAGGATAGTCATCTTTATAATGAGTGAGGTTTTATATTCAACCAGAATAGAATTTCAAATATTGGGTCGAGGAGCTGTGCAGAAAACCTTATTGTTTTTCGAATTCAATTATAAATTATATATAGGGTTGAAAGGATTTACCTGTCTCGAATGCCCCGTATCTTGATAATTTGAATCGATAGCCAAGATTTACAGGTATTACTACTTTTAAAAGTATATCGGAATCAAGATACTTAATTGCTCTGCTCACCCTCCGAGCAATATTTTTATAACTGTAAAATTCCTTTTGCAGCCAGGCTGTGCCAAGATGAAGGGTTTCAGGATCCATATGAAGAGGCTGAAAAACAACGTGGAAAAAATCGTAGTGGCTCCAATCCTTATCAATGAGACGGCCTTCCTTTTGCATCTGTTCAAAAAGCGGTGTGCCAGGGAAAGGCGTCAGCCTTGTGGACTGGATGGTTTCAACATTTGCTTCAAGTAGAAAATCCAGCGTTGTGGCAAATACATCCCGGTCATCTTCATCACATCCAAAAACAAAGGCTGCACAAATTGCAACACCTTTTTTATGGAGTTTCCGAACGACGTCGAGATAATCCCTCTTCCTGTTACAATGTTTTTTCCAGGTATTTAAACTCTGTTGAGAGAGCGATTCAAATCCAATGAATAATCCACTACAGCCACTTTTCGCCGACAGGTCAAGCAGCTCATCATCTTCAGCGATACCTACCCCACACTGACTAAACCACTTTTTTTTCAAAGGAATCATTTGTGTAAATAGCTCTTTGGCATATTCCCTGTTCAAGGTCAGATTATCATCCATAAAAAGGATATATCGCCCCATCGATTTTAATTCTTCAAGCACCTTCCCAATAGGTCGGTTTCGTAATTTATACTGATTAAATGGGGCAACAGAACAAAATGTACAACGGTGATGACAGCCTCGGGTCGCTTGTAATACGTTGGTTGTAAAATATGCCTTCTTGTTAATCAAGGTTCGATTTAAATTGGGTAAAGTACAGAGGTTGACCAGTTCACTTTTGTAGAATGATTGTAACCGATCAGCCCGGTAATCTTCAATCATTCTGGGTATGTTGAGCTCTGCTTCACCTAGACATATTGAATCCGCATGCTGGATCGCTTCCTCCGGCATGAATGTGGGATGATAACCACCAAATATGACTGTTTTTCCTTTGGCCCGGAACTGATCAGCGATTTCATAAGCTCTTGGGGCGTTAAAGGACATAAAAGAAATCCCTATGATATCGGCGTCCATATCGAAATCAATCGCTTCGATATCTTCATCGATAATCTTTGTATCCACATAGGAAGGCATGGAAGCAGCCACATAAAGGCTGGGCAACATGGAAAACCGGAAAGTCTTGAATTTTATAGGTCGTTTATTTCCCTCGACCCTCCAGAGAGGAGAAGTCGGATTAATGAGGGTGAACTTGATGTTTCTCTTATTGTACAATTGGATGAAATTAATAATTACTTCAACCCTTTGATCTAATATTTTAGATCAAAAACAAACCCGCAAAGAACATTTTCGCATGTAATTGAATATAGGGCTTTTTTATTAAACAAAAAACAATTCGATAAAGAAACAGAAATAGATACCAGGACAGCAATTCTTTGTATGCCTTGGAATGTGTTGAGACGCATGGCTAGACAATTACGAGCCAATTATACAACTTTTTTACTACCTGTTCCTATTGAAAAAGCCAAATTCGATTCTTACATTTGAAAAGATTTAATCAAAAATGAGTCTTTAATTGACCGCTGATTTTTGTATTGAATCTGAAATATAACTTCAGCATTATCTTATATTCCAAAAGAAAGTTATATTTAGAGACTGATTTAATTTATACTTGAAATCTTATTTTTATACCACCAATATGGTATTGTGAAAAATTTACTTTGAGTGTGAATCAAAATACCATATTATATTTAAATTTCCATGAAAAATAACATACCAAAACTTACTGCACTTTTTGTGCTGACAGGATTATTTACAATCCTCAATTCATGCCAACAAAAAGAAGCAAAAGAAATGCCACCTCCGGAGGTCGAGGTAGTCAATGTAATTGTACAGGATGTCCCAATAATGCGGGAATTTGTCGGACAGGCTCATGGGCAGCTCGACATCCCAATCCGCGCAAGGGTTGATGGATTTCTGGAGGAACTGACGTTTAACCAAGGGGAAAGAGTTAAGAAAGGGCAACTATTATACAAGATAGATCCACAACCCTTTCTGGCTCAAGAAGCTGCTCAGGAACAGCGGGTAGCTGAAGCCCAGACCTACCTTGTAAATGCCACCAACGAATTAAACAGGTATGAACCCCTGGTTAAGATCAATGCGGTGAGTCAGAGCGATTATGATGCTGCCCTTGCCAGTAAGGAAGCGGCTGAAGCTAGCTTAAAAGCAGCTGAGGCCAATCTGAGACTTGCAAGAATTAACCTGGGTTATACTGTGATCCGATCACCAATTGATGGATTGATAGGGAAGACTGAAGCAGACGTCGGAGAGTATGTGGGTAAAGAACCTAACCCGGTTATTAAATACGGTATCAAAGATTCGGGAAGTCCGGATCCGCTTCTTCTTACCGGAAACAGACTACATTGCCCTTAAAAGACAAGTTGATATGCGGGAAGCGCAAAAGAGACCTGAGGAACGCAAAACACAAACCAATGTCGAATTGATACTTGCCGATGGTACGCTCTATGAGGAAAGAGGCTATTTAGATTATATAGACCGGAATGTGGATGCATCCACAGGGTCTATGCTGGTCCAGGCCAGATTCCCGAATCCAAACGATATTCTTCGACCCGGGATGTATACCAAGGTCAGAATAGAGCTCGCTAAGGCAGAGAATGCCAATCTGGTTCCGCAACGATGTATAATTGAACTACAGGGTCAGTATTCTGTATATGTGGTTGATGAAAACAATGTTGTGTCAGCCAGGCAGGTTAAAGCCACTCAAAAACTTGGTGATCTGTGGTTAATTGAAGAAGGGTTGAATCCGGATGATAAAGTGGTTATGACAGGACTTCAAAAGGTTGCTGCAGGAGTAACGGTCAATCCAACTCAGGTTGAATTCCAAAGTAAAGCCAACCAATAAAGTCAGCGTTATGTCAGAAACTAAAGGTAATTTCTTTGTCCGTCGACCGATTGTAGCGATGGTCATCGCCATAATAATTGTTATTGTTGGGATGGTATCCATGATTGGTTTGCCCATAGAACAATATCCGGATTTTACTCCCCCGATCGTACGGGTAGCTGCTACTTATACCGGGGCGAATGCTATTAATGTAGAAGAATCGGTAGCCACACCCCTGGAACAGGAGGTCAATGGTGTGGATAACATGATCTATATGAAATCAACCAATTCGAATGATGGAACCATGGTGATCGATGTAAGCTTTGACGTTGGTACCGATCCGGATATGAACACAGTGCTTACTCAGAACAGGGTTTCAGCCGCTTCTGCCAAACTTCCTTCTGAAGTGACCAAGTATGGAGTCACCACCAAGAAACAATTTCCGAACTTCGTAGCCCTGTATACACTTACTTCTGGTGGCAGATATGATCAGCAATTTTTGAACAATTATGCTTTGATCAATATTAAGGATCAGCTCGCCCGTGTAAGGGGTGTTGGCCTTATAGATGTATTGGGCGCAGCCAATTATTCCATGCGGATCTGGGTAAAACCCGACCGTCTAGCATCCCTGAAAATGTCAGTTCCTGAGATCATGAACGCAATCAATGAGCAGAATGTTATTGTCCCAGGAGGTAAGTTTGGAGCAGAGCCGGCACCTCCGGGAACGGAATTTACTTACACAGTTCGGTTGCCTGAGCGTTTCAATTCTCCTGAGGCTTTCGAAGAAATCGTAGTGAGAACTCAACCTGATGGATCACAGGTAAAGATCGGGGATATAGCCAGTGTTGAACTGGGTGTGGAATCCTATAATATGTTAACCAGGCTGAATAAAGAATCCTGTGCTGTCATTGCCGTGTACCAGGCCCCCGGGGCCAATGCCGTGGAACTGGTTGAAGCGATTACAGCCGAGATGGAGGTACTTAAGAAGAATTTCCCTGAGAGTGTTGAATACATTAAGTCCCTGGATACAACTACTGCTATTACGGCGGGGATAAAAGAAATCGTGGTCACGTTGTTTATTGCACTTGTTCTGGTTATTCTCGTTGTGTTTATATTCATACAGGATTGGAGGGCTACCATCATTCCAACCCTGGCGATCCCAGTCTCACTGGTGGGGGCATTCGTTTTCTTCCCGATGCTGGGATTCACCATAAATACACTTTCTTTGCTGGGACTGGTACTGGCCATTGGTATAGTGGTTGATGACGCCATAGTGGTGGTGGAGGCCGTTCAGGTGAATATTGAAAAGGGTATGTCCACCAAAGAGGCTACTAACGATGCTATGGCAAAAGTAACAGCTCCGGTTATTGCCACCACACTTGTATTGATCGCAGTTTTTATTCCTGTTGCAGGTATGGCTGGAATTACAGGTATATTATACCAGCAATTTGCTATTACAATCGTAGTTTCTGTTGTGGTATCATCAGTCAATGCGTTATCGTTGAGCCCGGCACTATGCTCCATTCTATTGAAAAAGCCCAAGCCATACGGAGGTCCTCTCGGATGGTTCTTTGGGAAATTCAACAAAGGAATGGATAAATCAACGGATTCGTATATGAGCTTTACCAATGTGGTTACCCGGAAGATCAAGCGAAGTGTGGCTTTTATAATCATCATGACGATAGCTGCAGGAATATTTTTCAAACTGGTTCCGGGAGGATTCATACCGGAAGAAGATATGGGTTATTTCTATGCAAATGTGCAACTTCCCAATGCCTCCTCCATACAAAGGTCTGATGTTATTGCTAATCAGATTGAAGATATCATATTGAGTGCACCTGAAGTCAACAATGTTACAACTGCCAGCGGTTATAGCATGCTATCCGGATCGTCGATCCCAAATAATGTATTTATGTTCATTGCACTCAAAGACTGGGCTGAGAGAGATTATACTGCACTGGAAATCGTTCAAAGACTGAATATGCAACTGGCCATGAATATAAAAGGTGCACAAGCATTTACCTTTGGACCACCTGCTATTCCTGGGCTGGGAAATGGTTCAGGCTACAGTATTATGCTCCAGGATCGTGCCGGGAACACGCCGGCTTATCTCCAGGAAAATGCTATGAAATTTATGCAGGCGGTGAGACAACAACCAGAGATCTTCAATGCATTCTCACCCTTCCAGTCTTCTGTTCCGCAACGCTATATGGATATTGATAAAGAAAAGGCGCTTAAACTGGGTGTTTCCCTGAATGACCTGTATACGACTATAGGTGCCTTTATGGGCGGGAGTTATGTCAATGATTTCACCCGGTTCGGACGATTGTATAAAACCTATATTCAGGCTGAGCCAGAATACAGGGTGAATGAAAAACAATTGGCAAATTTCTTTGTGCCTAACAATAGAGGTGATATGGTACCCTTATCAACCATAGTACAGATACAGCCAGTTTACGGCCCGGATTTTACCAACCGGTTTAACCTGTACAGGTCAGTTGAAGTAACCGGTGTACCAGCCCCGGGATACACTTCCGAACAGGCCAGGGCTGCCCTTGAAAGGGTAGCGGCTGAAACCTTACCACCGGATATGGGATACTCCTGGAACGCCATGTCCTTCCAGGAGAATAAGGCATCCGGATCTTTGGGTATTATATTAACATTTTCCCTGGTATTTGTGTTCCTGATCCTGGCCGCTCAATATGAGAGCTGGTCATTGCCACTGTCGATACTGTTAGGCACACCATTTGCCATTTTTGGAGCATTGTTCTTCTTGTGGGTGGCTCGTATAGTAAGCCCGAGTTTTGAAAATAACATATTCGCGCAGGTTTCATTTGTGATGCTGATCGGTATGGCCGCTAAAAACGCAATTCTGATCGTGGAATTCGCCAATGAAGAATTTAAAGGTGGATTAAGCCTTTTTGATGCAGCCATTAAAGCTGCCAAATCCAGATTCAGGCCGATTCTGATGACAGCATTTTCCTTTATACTTGGTGTATTTCCGTTGGTTGTAGCCACCGGATCGGGTGCAGAAGCCAGAAAGGTGATGGGTATGGCTTTGCTTGGAGGAATGACCTTAGCTACTTTGCTGGGGGTATTTCTTTATCCGATGCTATTTGTTTTCATTGGCAAAATAGCCGGTTATGAGAAAAAGCGTGAACTGGAAGCTTCTAAACAACCTGCTAACTAATTTGAAATGAAAAGTAGAATGAATACTCGACTCATACAACTCGTCATAGCCTTGCTGGTGATGATTATTATCAATGCCTGTAAAGTGGGGCCTAATTATAAAACCCCGGAACCAGAAATTGACTCGACAGCCGTTTATCGATACGACAGCCTGCAACTAGCCATGACCGATTCAGCGTTGAACGTAAACTGGTGGGAACTTTTTCAGGATCCTGTATTGGATAGTCTGATCAATATTGGATTGAGGGAGAACAAGGATATCCTGATTGCATCAGCTCGGATTGAACAAGCCCGTGAACAGGTGGGTATTGCAAAAGCAGATTACTGGCCAAAGTTCGGATATCAGATCGGTGCTAACCGTGGTAATATGTTACAGGGATTTTTACCCACCGATGATTCCAATCCGGAAAACATGTTTACGGGTTTTGGAACACTCAACTGGGAACTGGATTTCTGGGGGAAATTCAGAAGGGCTACCGAATCTGCGAAAGCTTCACTGGTAGCCTCAGAATATGGAAAACGAACTGTACAGATCGGTTTAATTTCACAGATAGCTGAGACGTATTATTCCTTACTGGATTTTATGTGGCGGCTGGACATTTCAAAACATACACTGGAGCTCCGTCAGGGATCTCTTGATATCATCCGGGAACGGTATGATAAGGGGATAATTCCTGAGATAGACGTGAATCAGGCGGAGATCCAGAGAGCTATTGCTGGTGCTTCTATACCACTCTATCAGAGAAGGGTTGCAATAACTGAAAATGCTCTGAATATTCTTCTGGGTAGGAATCCGGGACCTGTTATGCTGGGCACCGACCTGTATGATCAAATCATGCCACCAGATATACCTGTTGGACTACCTTCAATGCTTGTTAACCGGAGACCGGATATTTTACGAGCGGAAGAATTATTACATGCACAGAATGCACAAATTGGTGTGGCAGTAGCCCAGAGATTTCCGGCCATAAGTCTGACCGGATTATTGGGCGTAGCCAGCAATGATATCTCAAACCTGACCGCTGGAGGTGCAGCCTGGTCAGTGGGAGGCAGTCTGCTAGGGCCTTTATTTGAATTCGGAAAGAATAAAAGACGGGTGGAAGTTGAAAGATACAGAACAGAACAGGCTCTGTATGAATATGAGTTGACTGTGATCACTGCCTTTAAGGAGGTGGAAGATGCACTCGTCAGTATTTCTACCCTGAAAGAAGAACTTCAATACCGTCAGGATCATGTTAATGCGGCCCTGAGTGCCCGGAACCTGTCCAAGGAAAGATATGATAAAGGCGTCACCAGCTTCCTGGAATTGCTGGAGAGCGAAAGACAGGCCTTTGAAGCCGAACTTGAATATGCCCGAACCATGCGGTCATTGTTTGAAGGGTATACAAAGCTTTATAAGGCACTTGGAGGCGGATGGCTCTCTGAAGAAGAAATGCAGACATATCAATCCGGGAATAGTCAGGACACAGGGAACTAGATTTTTGCAGTTTTCATAGGATATCTTCTGACTTATAATGATAATACTAAAACGCCAGATATTTTTCTGGCGTTTTTTATTTTCCTTATTAGATAAAATTGCGGATTATTTTGTTCCTGGGTCTCAATCTTCAAAATTTTAAATTATTATCAAAGCTTCTGAAACCATTTAGCGACCTCCTCACCAATTCGATGCGGATTGTCCTCCTGAACATAATGAATGCCTTCACCAATATCTGCCATTTTAGTATTCGGGAAATTCTCTTTGATATATTTCACTTCCTTTTCTGCAATTATTGCCCCCGGATGAGCATAAAGACACAATTTTGGTATTTCGGATTCCATCAACCAGCTGTTGTAGGAAGATATGATATCATACATCCGACTGGGCTTCCCATTGATCGGGATCTGCGTTGGCCAAACCCTCACCGGTTTTCTGCTGGCGATCGTAGGATAAGGTTCCAGGTAATGATCAAACTCTTCCTTGCTTAATTTTCTTACGATTGAATCAGGGACAATCTTTTTCAGGAACATATTGGCCACGCTTAGCATAAACCATCCAATATAAGGAGCCCTGATCATTTTAAAAGCAATTTTATATTCCTTTGGGAAATCCTCCCAGTTCATAGTTTTAATAAGTGCCTCCATAAAGGCAATTCCCTTAACATTATTACGGTGATTGTTTGCATAGTGAAATCCAAGACCCGATCCCCAGTCATGTATAACAAGTGTAATATTTGTCAGATTTAGTTTTTTAATAAACGCTTCCAGATAGGCATAGTGCTCCTCAAAGGTATACCCTATGTCCGGCTTGTCCGATTTGCCCATTCCGATCAGGTCAGGAGCAATACACCGGGCTTCCTTTTGCAGGTGGGGAATGATATTTCTCCAGAGATAAGATGAGGTGGGTTGGCCATGAAGGAATAAAACAACCTCTCCTTCTCCAACATCCACATAATGCATGCTAGATCCCTTAATCTCGACATATTTCGAGTCAAAAGGGAATTTTGATGAGATTTCGGTAGTCATGTGTGTATGGTTTGATTTAATATTAATATCAGAACAATTCTGATCAGAATTGATACAGATCCATTGAATAAGTTATTCTTGTGACCAGCCAATGTATCCTTACTTATCTTGCCATCAGCCTCGACGGGTAGGATCAGGCAGGCCTTATCCTACTACTTTCTCAATCTCAGAAAGGTCGATCTCATCAAGTATCGATTCCATATTATAATCCACTTCCACTCGCAACGCCATTAACCCGGATGCACCCTGCATATCTTCCAGTTCGAGGTATTCAAGGGAATCTTTCAGGTTACCCTGTGCAATAAGGAAGTTTATAAAATTCCTGTATTCATCAATTTCTTCAGCAAGTGAATAAATTATGGCTATTTTCCCTACTTGGGTTACCCTTTCCTTTGTACCCTTTACCACCGCTTTATCAATTCTCTTCTTGGTGATTTCGTATCTGATGTTGTAGGTTCCTGCAACATCAAACTTCTTCTCATCATAACGGAACGCTATGCTCAAGGGTGTGCTATGAACGAGAATTAATTGAGTAATATCCAGTTTGGTCTTCAATTCAGGTTGTATGCGTCTTATCGTTCTAGCAATCTGTACCATGGTCATTAACTGCCATAAACGGATATTTTTCAGGTATATATCATCGAATTTTAAATCCTTTACCAGTGACTGGCCAAAATATCCATTATATTCCACACCATCTGTACGGTACTTTTCAAAATAATGAGGAAAAACCTTTTGCGCTTTTATTTGCTCCTGGTCTATAATATCACCAACCTCAGTATTAATTCTTGTCAGGCTGTCTTCAAAATCTTTACGCTTTTCATATAACACTCCCAACTCAGGATCCATCTTGTTAAAATACATGTCCACAGGCTCGACCATTGATGGATCCCTCATCTTTAAATGATTAAAAACCGGTTCTATTTCCTTATGAATAAAATCAAGAATACTCACTTCATCACCTGCTTTCAGTCCGGCACTCACGGTATGCATATGTTTTTCGATCTTATATGCCAGATTATTGAGAAGTGGCATCTCCTTGCTCCGCATGCCTTGTATCAGGACAGTTTTAACAAGTGACAGGTGTTCTGAGAGATCTTTCTGTATGGCCTTGTTACGTTCAATGGATGAATTTCGAATGTCAGATGCTCCGTAAATGGGCACAACATCTGGAAAGATGATCGGTTCCATACTTGAAATTTCTCCCTTCTGGCTGACATTTAGCATTTCTGAAACGGCATCGCGAAAACGCCATTCAACCGTTGAATGGATGGCTGTGCATTCCTGTTGAATGATGGCCCGGACTTTGTCATTCCATTCTTCTTTCGATCTTTGCAATGCCAGGGCAAAAACCGGGAACAGTTCATGGAAGCGCTTGACCTGAATCATGCTGAACCAGTCGGGTGTCCTTGTGGCGAATTCAATCATCCCTACGATCTCATTTTCGAGTGTTAAAGGAACAACAACATGGCTTCGTAATCCTTTTTTCAGGAATGCATTGACCATTATATCTTTCTTCTCTTTTCTAAAGTCCTGAGTGAACATCATTCTTTTCTCGTGATATGCTCTTTCAAAGATTGTCCCGCCATAATCATCACACCGCAACTCGGATTGTGAGAGGATGGTTCTCCAGGTCCTGTTTTGATTGATGCTGGAATTGAATACATTAAAAGCAGCCAGTCCAAATTCCAGGTCCTGAATTCCGAATAAAGCTTTTACCTTTTCTTTTATTTTATTAAATCCTGTATCTGTAATGATGGCATTTTTGTCGAGTAGATCAGATTTTAATTGGGACACAACATGTTCATGAGTGATATCGATATAAGTAAATGCCAGAAATCCCTTGAATTCAAATTGGCTCAGAGGTATTTTCTCATTCCAGAGGTCCAGGTTCCATGAATTGTCAAAAAGCTCTTTTATTTCCATTTCTGATAATGGATTGACTTTACCTTTAACATTTACCGCCATAAACAAGGGATTGCCTCTCATCTTGAAATATCTCAATGATTTGTCTTCTTCATCTGTAAGTTTGAAAACAAAAGGTACATCTACATAAATGTCAAGGCTATAGAATTTCTTCAGTATAACGAGATAAGCCTGGTAAATGACCGCAATAAGCATTTTATCCTGTTCCATGTCATTTGCCAGTTCTAATTTCATGTGCTCTCCACCAATCGTTTCCTTGAAAAGCTGGGTTGAGAAAAATGGTTCGTGCATGAAGGGAGGAACAGCTGCCGCTATATCCAGATTATCCTTCATCGGATTAAAAACAAAAGCCATTAACTTATTAATAATTGCCTGGTTTTCAATAAGCACAGACCGGTCTTTTATGGGTTTTTTCAAGAAAGGGAATTTCTCAGTTTCCTTAAGGACACTGGCCGCTGAATCACGCATGGGATGCATTGGATCCGAGCTTATTTTATAAAGTTCAGCAAGCAGGAATTCAAAACTTAAAATAGATTTGAATGGGGTTTTGCTAATGCTACAAGTAATTTTTTCATTTTTCATCATGGTCAACCTGATTTTATTCGTTAATAGGTTTCTTGTGCCGCCCGATGTAAGTATAAAGGGTTATAGCAGGATTATACGTTATTTAATATTAATTGGTTCAAACAAGCCTTTCCTAATGGAATTAGGAATAAAACATCATTGAATTTAACCATTTATTTTTAATTTGCATAACCCAATTTAACATCACTATGGAAACTGAAAAGAATAAAGGACTCCTCGCCCTTGCATCTACAAAAGACAAAGACATCGTGACCATGCCTATCAACCGGCTGGCCATCTTAAGTGATATTATATTTGCCATGGCCATGACCTCCATGATCTTTGCCATTGATCTTCCCACTGCAGAGGATGTCAGTAGTACGGAAGAACTGTTAATTTATTTCGAAAACAGACCGCCCGGTACCATTATATATCTGTTGTCGTTCCTGCTGGTTGCTGTTTATTGGTTTAAAAACCTGGAACGGTTCAAATATTATAAAAAAACGAATGCAACACTTCAATGGATTGAAATCGGATTCCTGGCCTTCCTGATGCTTGTACCTTTAATGAACACATGGACCATGGTGCTGCCCGGCAACCCGGTTCCGCTAACGGCTTATAGCCTGATGATGTTTTTTGTTGGATTCTTTGCTTTTCTGAGCTGGAATTATGCCACAAAGAAAAAGGAACTGGTCAGTGAGGATCTATCGAGGGAAACAATTCGATTTGTAAAGCATGAATCCCTTGTAGAGCCGGCAATAGCCTTAGTGTCAATAGTAATGGCCTGGGTTAAACCCGTGCTCTGGGATATCACACTATTCTCAATACCCGTATTCTTTATTCTCCAAAAGCGAATAACAAGATATTATGAAAAGAAAGAAAAGGAGAAGTCAATTATTAGTAATTAATATTTACTATTGTCAGTCTACCTTTAAATAGTACTTCCTTCTTTTGTAAGAAAATCCAATTTTAAATGCTATAAGTTGTCAGTGCCGGATTCTTTTTCTTTTAAAAGTTCCTCTTCCCAGGTAGAATTATAGATGGACGTATAAAACACAATCTTCCATTCGCCATTAACCTTTTCCAGGATTTGTGTATGTATGCTTGTGCTTAAAAGTTCATCATCACCGGTGTAATAAAAATTGTCATATGCAGCCCAGGCACTTTTATCATATATTTTTATTTTATAGTTTTTTTTCACCTCATAATAAAGTCCTGGTTCCATCACATTTTCGATATAATCTATGAAAAAAGTTTTGACTTTCTCCCATCCAACATCATATGTGTAACCTGATTGTGTAGCGGTAAGTCTGATATTTGATTCATCCTGTACATGGTATGAGCCTAGTTGGTTAATATCTCTATCGAAGAAAGCCTTCGTTTCAGCTTCGATGACTGATATAATAGCAGATCTTTCCTTATCAAAATCAACTTTTTCTTTACAGGAATAAGTCAACAAAATTAAGAGCATTAGGAATGTTAATGTAATTTCTTTCATGGGGACAATTGTTTAAAAATAATATTATATAAAAGTCAGGACGGTTTGTGATTGCCTGTTTCTGGAAATATTGACACCTCTATTGATGTAATGTAAGATAATAATATAAAATGATTTATAACAAGAAATTCTGCAATTCCAATATAAATGCTCCAATTATGGATATTTTGATTCCTTTGGATTCTGAAGTTGATTTATCATTCATTATGATTTATAATTAGATGAGTGTTCTGTTCATTTCTGTTGGTAGAATTCTATGGAAGTAATGAATTTTGAAATGCAAATTCCAATGACCTAAAAAGATTATTCAATTCATAAACATGCTTTTCATTGGATTTCACACTTTTTCTTTATGAAGGGAGACAGAGTAAGCAGTTTCATTTACTAAACTCCTAAAACTATCCAGCATTCTTTCCATCATCAGCTTCTTCTTGTCCGGTTTCATCTGGTTGATTCTTTTTCTGTTCCTTTTTTTCAGTCCTTTCTTCTTTCTTTTGTTCTTTATGCTCTACCCGCTGTTCTTTTCTTTGTTCTTTCTTCTCAACCTTCTGTTCATGCTTTATCGCCTTTCTTTCTTCTTTCGGCACCATGAAACCTATGGCTTCCGGAATAATACTGGTTACCAATCCACTAAGCAATGCATTAAGATTAAAATCCAAAAAGGTTAGGTGATCGTCCCGATCAAGATATATAATACCTTTGGTAAAAGATGATTTGGCCGGATCGTTTTTCTTCTTGGCGAGCGTGTTTACCAGGAAAGTATTGAAGCCCTTACGCTTAACGTCCGTAAAATCCTTCTCGTTGATTTTCAATGATTCAAGTTTTAACCCGGTATAATCCACTTCAAAATCTCCCCTGGCCAAAGAATCATTCCCGTTTATCGTATAAGTCATTTTGTTAAACGTTCCGGAATTGGCACGGATCTTAAAGGAATTCTTAATAATTGGGTTTAAAGATTCCGCTTCCAGGGTATCAATGGTACCTTTTATACTATATGTGTTAAGGGGATCGGTCAGGGGAAAAGTGAAATCCATTTTAACAGGGGTCTCATTAAAAAACATGACGGATCCTCCAACATTAAATGTTTTGGAGTCTCCCATTAAGTCCGGATCCGAGGCAAAATTATGTCCCTGGATGTTTATCCCATGAATATCGAATTTTACCAGGGGTTCCCCATACCCGTGTTTTAAATAGTCGAACACCCCATGTTCTATCATCAAAGTGTCGATAGCCAATGGTAGGGGAATATTTTTGAATGTGGTGGCCGGTAATTCCCTTAGAGTATCTTTCTGCAATCGTTGAGGAGGCCTGACATAAACGAATTTCGGACTCGAGATATATACCTTATTAAGTAGAAAAATATTCTTTTGTATCAGTGAATCATAGTTTATACCCACTAAATCAATCTGTTTAACATATAATCTTAAATAATTCTGTGTGTTGACCTTTTCAACCGTTGGTATCATTTTAGGATATGATACAGAAAAAATGTTTTCTTCTGAACTAAAAGAAACCCGGTCACTTGTTAAAGTATAGTTCTTAATAAGCCTGTTTTCAAAATTGTCAAGTGAAAATTGTAATTCTGAAAGCTGGACCCCCCGGGCTTTTTTCATCATGGTGGAATCTGAATATAATTCTTTAATATCAATATAGAAATTCTCAAAGGACAAAGCCCTGACTGTATCTGTGTCTGTTTTAAACCATTGAAAACTTCCATTTTTTAGTTGAACCTCTTCAAGATATGCTGATATAAAAGCGCTGGATAAAATATCATCGCTTACTGTAGTGGAATTAAAATATTCCAAAGTATCATTTACGTAAACTTTTCCATCAACGTCTCCAAATAGTAATCCATCCAGTTCAATATTACCCGTCATAAGAAAATCGACTATTTCCAGATTATCCAGTTTAAATTCTCCTATTTTGAAATCTATAATAAATTTCCGGGGAATTTTATACTTGTTCATACTGTCAATGATCTGTTTCCTGGGAGAGATGGAAAAATTCAGGACCTCAATATCTCCGGAGTAAATATCAATTAGGAGAGAATCATATTTTATGTCGTAAATACTATTAGGATCTTTCTCAATCAATGAACTTAATTTGGCTCTGGTGTATCTTTCAAGCATAATATTTATCCTTGTAAAAAACACCCCGACAAGTATTAAAATGATCGCAAGTAACGACAACAGTATTATGATGTATCTTTTTTTCCTGGAAGCCATCCGGAAAGAATTTATATTCCTGAAGATTGTAAATTATCTTTTAAAAATGAAAGGATGACCATTAAAAATGGATTTAAGGAATAAATAGAAGGTCTTTAAAACCCAATTAATGTTCAGAATATTACGATAAACTAGAGGAAAGCCAGCATTTATAATAAAATTAAGAGTACAAATTATCTGCCAGGGGTATTTGCAAAACGATTTTCCTAAACAGGATCATTTCGGTTTTTTGTACAATGGAACGGTACTGCAGGCTTCTCCATACATGATACTCGAGGCTACAGGGGTCAGGAGTCGAGTAATTTCAACATAGGCGGAATCCGGAACCTGATATTTCCCACATCCTTTGATTACGATCTTCTTATCCCTGAATTTTTCAATATCCACTGAAATTAATGCGTTCTGGTAAAGTGCTTTTTCAAGATCTTCCAGGGTTCCGAATACAACGATATTTGCATAAGGGGAGATCCGTGTAGCAAGTAACATATAGGCCCAGGTTGGGATTATGGAATCGGCAGAACACCAGATTGCCACATTCATATCCTCATAAACTGACCAATCCATTTCCTTTACCCAGGCTCTGAAATCTTTTTCCTTAAGTATGAGTCCCTGGAATAGCTGGTCCCTAATATCAATCAATACCCTTTTACCCGGGTGATAGAACTCTTCCAGATCGAAAGTAACTAAAGGACTATTGGCAACCCGGTTTATTATAACATTTTTTTCATTCATCCTTTTACAGCAGTTTTCTTGGTTTTGTAGCTATAAAGTCCTTTAAATAGAACGGCTCAAAGGTCACAGTGTTTTCAAAATCTTTATTTTTAAACTTTTCAATAGCCAGGAAACCTATATTCGAAGCTTTCGGATTTACATTATCGATGAAAAAAGCATTATTCTTACCTTCCAGAATATTTCGGCTTTTGGGCATCCCGTTACCAAAAAATAAAATTGGATTTGACTTAATCTCATTATTAAATGAATTGTCTTCTATAATCCTGGAATGGGTCTCCTGCTTCTCATTGAGTTGATTATCAGTTAGAAGGCAATAGACTTCCATACGCCTTGCATCCAGCATAGGGCAGAGATCACAACCATTCAGGTTATATTGGTTTACTTCATAAGCCATCGCCAATAGTGAATTGACCGAAATCAGTGGTATGCCTAAGCCGAAACATAGTCCTTTAGCCGTTGAAACGCCTATCCGCAATCCTGTATATGAACCCGGGCCTTTGGATACTGCCACAGCCGATAATTCATCGGTTTCTTTACCTGTATGCCTGAGCAGGTCCCTGATCATTACGGCCAAATATTCAGAATGGGACCTGTCAAGATAAAGTTCCTGGGATCCAAGTAAATTATTATCTTCATGCAAGGCTACGGAACATACTTTTGTAGCTGTTTCAATACTTAAAATCAGACCCATTAATAATATTTGTTATTAAATAAGAATTCAATATTTCAATTCCTGGATATTGGTTTTGGAAAGGTTCCGTATCTGCAGGTAATCATTATACGTCCCGGAAAAGGCCATTCTCTCTTCAACTGTTCTGGTAAACAATCCCAGCATACCGAGAACGACTTCACAAATTTCCCTCAGTGCATTGTTCCCTCCGGAATTGCTCGTGATGTAATCGCATAATTTATTCTCCATGCAATACCGTTCAAACATTTTGGCTCCCGAATTTCGTACAAGAAAGCTGCATCCGGCTTCTTTTGCCAGTGATAGGTCATGAATATCATCAAACACAAATAATATTTCATGGGGTTGTATTCCATATTCCAACTCAAAAGATTCAAGAATATCTGCCTTATGTTTCACTTTTAAATAAACAGCATGGAAATGCTCACGTTCAGCCCACTTAATTGCAGTCTCATTTCTTTCGCCTGTTACAATTCCTGTTGCAGGATTTTCGCCATGCAGAAGATAATAGCCAAACCTGAGCATATTAATGCCCATAGAATCGACTTCATTAAATGAACTGGGAATATGTCCTTTTTCACCACTGTTAAAGATGCCATCCCAATCGAACAACAGTGCTTTTATGTGGGTTAACTTATCCCTTAGCACGATCTCGCCACTTACAATCTTACCGGGGATAATGATAGAGTCTCTTGTATCCAATTTGAAAATTAATAACCGTTTATTCCGAGAAGATCCTGAACGTCAATCATCCCAACCGCCTTGCCATTTTCAGTCACCACCAGTGTATCTACCTGCGTCTCTTTAAATTTTGCTGCTGCAACATATAGTAAAGCGCTTGCTTCAACGGATTGAGGTACTTTTAAGGACAGGTCGCCTGCTTTTTTATTTACAGAATCCCCACCTTCTTTTTCAATCATCCTGCGAAGGTCCCCATCAGTGAATATGCCAATTGGTGCGCCTTTCGAGTTTACGATGGTTACTGCGCCATCACCTCCAACAGTCATTTTGACCAGGCAATCATGGATGGTTTCTTTCACTGTTACAATTGGATTAACATCTGATATGACCTCCCTGACTGTTTTGGTCATCAATCGGGTATGTTCGAAGAATTCTTTAGTGCCCAGCTCAGTAAAATGATTTTCAGTAAGTTGTTTAAGTACTTTCCAGGGGACAGTAACGGTATGAACACCCAGGTTCAATGCATTCCGAACGTGTTCAACATGCCTCACTGAAGAGAACATGATCTTCGTGTTATAACCATAATGATTAACTGCCTGAACACATTGCTCTACCAGCCATAAGGCATCCTGACCCTGGTCCTGCAATCTTCCAACCAATGGACACACATAGTCTGCCCCCGCTGACATGGCCAGGTAGGCCTGTTGTAAAGTATATACCAGGTGAATATTTACGAGGAATCCTCTATCCTTTAGCATTTTGCACGCCTTAACACCTTCCATGGAAATGGGTATCTTAAATACTGTCTTACTTTTATCAAGCCCAAGTTTATGCTGCCTCTCGGCTTCAGCAACTATTTCCTCTGACGTACTTCCAAGAGCTTCTATCTGCAGTACAGGTGCGATTTTAGATAGATCGACAATTGTGCCATCGATATCTGTGATACCATGTCGGTGCATAAAGGTAGGGGTCGTTGTCAATCCATTTAAAAAGCCGAGTTGAAATGCTTCTTTAATTTCATTTACATCAGCTGAATCAAGATATAATTCCATATTTTTTATCAATATTTAATTTCCTAATCAGATTATTTCCTGTATTTCACTTCAAGATCGTGAATTTCTATCAATGGTTTAATAAATTCCTCCAATTCATTTAACTCGTACTGGCTGGCCGCATCACATAAAGCTTCTGAAGGACACGGATGCGCTTCAACAAAGATACCATCTACACCGGATGCCACACCGGCTCTTGCCAATACATTAAGGTATTGCCTTGCACCGCCTGAAGGATCGGCACTGGGGATGCCATATTTCCTTATGGAATGCGTTATGTCAAATATAACCGGATATCCCGTTTCTGCCAGGTGGTATATACTTCTGGGATCCACAACAAGGTCGTTGTAGCCGAAAGTAAATCCTCTTTCTGTCAGCAATATCTTTTGATTGCCTGAATCTTCTACCTTTTTAACCGGTTTGGTCATGTTTTCGGGTGCCAGAAACTGGCCATGCTTCAAATTAATAATCTTTCCTGTTTCTGCTGCTTCAACAACCAGGGTTGTTTGCATACACAGGTAGGCGGGGATCTGTATAATGTCCAAAACATCTGCTGCTTCGCTTACCTGGCTGGGATAGTGTATGTCCGATAAAACAGGTAATTCAAATTCTTTTTTAATCTTGTCCAATAACCTCAATCCATTATCAAGACCGGGCCCCTGGTAATAGGATATATCGGACCTATTGTCCTTTTGAAATGATGATTTATATACCAGCGGGATATTCAGTTTATCTGATATCTGTTTCAATCCTTCCGCGGTCTTCATCATGATCGATTCTTCCTCTATCACACATGGTCCGGATATCAGGAACAATGTGTCGCTTCCAAAATCAATATTACCCAGATTGATTATATGTTTACTCATATTAAATTAACTTTCCTGTTTTTTAATGATAGCCCGTATCCTTTCAAGATCTTCAGGTGTATCCACACAAATGCCCGGCCTGTCGGTTATTCCTACTTTAATGGAATACCCATTCTCCAGCCACCTGTTCTGTTCCAAACCTTCAATCATCTCCAGTTTAGAAATGGGAAGACTGGCAAAGATCTCAAGTGCTTCTGGCGTATAGGCATACATCCCTACATGTTTATAGAATGTATGATTTTCAAACCACTGAGCCCTGCTGATACCTTTGAGATAAGGAATGACTGACCTGCTGAAATAAAGCGCATTTTTATTTTTATCAAACACTACAAAAGCTTCGCTTTCATTTTCCAGGTCCAGTGGATTTGCCACCGGGGATACAAGGGTCCCCATCATAATATATTCATCGGTAAACAAGCCCTTGAGAATTATCAGTTGTTCAGGATCAAGCAAAGGTTCATCGCCCTGAATGTTTATAATAACATCATACTTGATACCGGTTGATTTTGAGATCTTTTCATAGGCCTCCAGGCATCGGTTGGTCCCGGAGTTATGATGCGATGATGTCATGATAGATTTACCATCAAAAGAATTAACTTCTTCTGCGATCCTATGGTCATCTGTAGCGACATAGAGATCGTCGATCGAATTCATGGCCCTTTCATACACTCTTCTGATCATGGATTTACCATGAATGTCTAAAAGTGGTTTTCCTTCGAGTCTTGTCGAACCGTACCTTGCTGGAATAATTCCTAGGATTTTCATGAAGCTAAATTCAGGACTGCAAAATAACAAAAACATTCTGTCATATAACCTTTATTTGGGGATAAATAACGGATTGTATTTGAATTTATTCGTAATATTGTATGGCCTGTAATGGCTAAATCACATAGGAAAACATTCTTTAATTAAACTGATTATACGATGCCTGGAATGGAATTATTTGGCGATGAAGAGCGCAAGGAAGTCATGGATGTTCTTGAAACAGGGGCCCTGTTCAGATATGGTCACGAGAATATTCGAAAAGGTATGTGGAAAGCAAAGGAATTTGAGGATGAGGTATGCCGCTATACTGGAGCGAAATATGCCCATGCGGTGACAAGTGGCTCGACGGCCGTCGCAGCGATGATGGCGGCTTCCGGGATAGGGTATGGAGATGAAGTGATCGTTCCGCCTTTTACTTTTGTAGCCCCTATTGAGGCCGTATTTATCGGGGGTGCTCTTCCGGTTTTTGGAGAAATCGATGAGACTTTCTGTTTAAGTCCTGAAGGAATTGAAAAGGCGATATCCCCTAAGACCAAAGCGGTCTTGCTTGTTCATATGTGTGGGGCAGCAGCAGATATCAAGGGAATTCTGGAGGTTTGTAAAAGACACAACCTGGTATTAATGGAAGATTGTGGGCAGGCCATGGGGTCGTTCTACAATGGACAATCTGTTGGACTATATGGAACAGCTGGGTCATTCTCCTTTGATTATTTTAAAGTTGCCACCTGTGGTGAAGGAGGTGTAACCATAACAAACAGTAAGGAAATTTATGATAAAATGGACCAGGTTGCCGACCATGGCCATACGCATATTGGTGACAACCGGGGGATGGAAGCCCATGAGTTTATGGGATTTAATTATAGAATCAGTGAATTGGGTGCTGCAATAGGACTTGCTCAGATGAGGAAAGTACCTCAAATGATTGCAGACAATAAAAGGAACAAGAAATATTTGAAAAACAGGCTCAAGGAGATAGATGGACTTACTTTCAGGAATTTGCCTGATGAGGATGGAGATTCCGCCACCTTTATAAACTTTATGTTCCCAAGTAAAGAACTCACTGAAAAAGCATTTAATCAGTTTGCATCGGATGGTGTTGGCGGGGTGGCCTATTGGTATACCAATATGTATCATTTCATTAATCAATGGGATCATATTAAAAATGCAAGCTATCCATCCAGGCTGGCCATTCATAAGATAGGCTGTTCTCAGGATTATAAAACCTTAGAATTGCCTAAGTCGCAGGATGTAATGAGCCGGATGGCTTCAATTGGAATACGATGTACCTGGACTGAGGATGAATTGGAGCGGTATGGAAACCAGTTGGTCAACTCAATCAAAAAGGTGTTGTAAAAATAATTTTGGAAAATAGTTGGGGTGCTTTTGGAAAATATACAAAATAAGAATCACTGAATCGTACATTCAATAATTAACAATATCAACAAATAAAAAAAACGTGCATAAGAACTTTAAAAACATAGATAAGGTTGTATTTGGTGCTGGATCATTCGATCAGCTCGATCACATACTTGCTGAGAAGAGAAATGAGAATGATAGGTTTATGGTATTTATCGTTGACAATTATTTTAAGGATAAGCCATTTGCCGACCGCATACCAAACCATGACCAGGATATGGTCTTTTTTGAAGATATTGATCAGCATGAACCAACCACTCAACAAATTGACCGGCTTCGTGATACTATTCTTGAACAGAAAGGCATTCCCTCAGGTGTAATTGGAATAGGGGGAGGCAGCATCATGGACGTTGCGAAAGCCCTGTCATTAATGGTGACCAATGAAGGTTCCTCGAGTTTGTACCAGGGTTTAAACCTGGTTAAAAAGCCAGGTGTATATCATCTCGGCGTACCCACAACCTCAGGAACAGGGGCTGAGTGTTCAATGACAGCTGTTTTAACTGGTCCTGTGAAAAAACTTGGTTTGAAATGCGACTGGACAGTATTTAACCAGGTCATACTGGATCCTGACCTGACCACAACTGTACCCCGAAATCAATGGTTCTATACCGGTATGGATTGTTTTATCCACTGTATTGAATCAGAAAGCGGGATTTTTTATAATGAATTTTCCAGAGCTTATGGAGATCAGGCCCTGAAGCTATGCCGCGATGTATTCCTGGGACCTGATTCAGGTCAGACCCCGATCAATAATGAAAAACTAATGATCGCTAGTCTATTCGGAGGATTAAGCCTTACTTATTCAGAAGTGGGTGCTTGCCATGCATTTTCTTACGGGATGTCCTTTGTGTTCGGTATGCGGCATGGGATAGCTAATTGCATCGCTTTTAACCACCTTAAAGAATTTTATGGTGATGCAGTAGATGAATTCAAGGAGATGGTTGATTTTCATCAGATTGACATACCTCAAAACCTGTCTTCAGGATGGACAGATGAAGAAATCTCAAAAATGGCAGATGTGGCGTATAACCTTTCTCATATGTGGACCCATGCCCTGGGACATGACTGGGAGGAAAAGATAAGCAAGAAAGACCTGATGGATATTTACAGGAGAATGTAGGTTCGAAACAGTGTAACGATCATTTCCAGTTTTTGTCAATATGTTCCCATTTTTGCCGTGCCTCTCTTTTCCTTTCAGATGATAATTCTGTAAGGGGGGAAAGCATATGGGGCGATATAATTCCACTTATACTGACAAGGTACTTCAGTGTAGCGATTGATTCGCCAAGCAAATGCCCATTCTTGTAAATAGACAAGATCTCATCGGTTTGAACCTGAAGGCGATCCACTTCATTGAATAGATTGTTTTTAGCTGAATTCATCATGGAAGTATAAAGCTCTGGTGCCAGGTTGGCAGTACTGGGAACCAGGCCATCAGCGCCCAGTCTTAATGCTTTGTACATGACTTCATTCACTCCAACCAGATAAAAGAAATCTTCACGTTGCTTCCAGTTGCTCAAAGATAAAGTCATGCGATTTTCATCAAATTCTGAATCTTTGATCCCGATAATATTTTCGACTTTACTTAACCTGTCAGCTACCTCTATAGATATTGAATTATGAATCGTGGCCGGTATATTGTACAATATGATATTACCATTCAGTTTATCTGATAATTCCCTGAAATACTGATAAACCTGTTCATCCTTCAATTCGAAATAACCCGGAAGTGTAAGGACGACTGCCTCCATTCCCCAGGAAAAATACTTATTCGCTTCCCCAATCGTATCATCAAATGTCAACCCCCCCATACCAGTAATCAAAGGCACCCCTTCTTTTTTGTTTTCAAGAAGGACTTTTACCAGTTTATCCCTCTCATCAAGACTAATGGAATATGCTTCGCCGGTTGTTCCCAATATAAAGGGGATTACGCTATGGTCTAATAAATACCTGATCATTTTAGTAGCATCAGATTTGTTTATTTTCCCGTCGCTGTTAAAAGGTGTGACCATCGGAACAATAACACCTTCATACATTTTAGTTATCCTATCCTTCATTCTTTTAATTTTTGTTGAAACAAAATAATGTGGCATACTTAATGGCCTGTATCATGCTTTCAGGATTTGCCTCACCTTTTCCCCCTTTATCAAAAGCGGTTCCATGGTCTACGGAAACCCTTATAATGGGAAGCCCCAAGGTAATATTTACACCTGATATTCCTTCCCATTTCTTTTTCCTGGAATTAAAATTAAATCCCAGTAATTTGGTCGGAATATGGCCCTGGTCATGGTACATGCAGACCACAATATCATACTGCCCGCCTTTCATTTTAGGGAATATGGTATCAGGAGGATGTGGACCATCAGCATTAATTCCCTTGTCCCGGGCCATCTGAATAGCCGGAATGATAAACCTGATTTCTTCGTCACCAAAAAGGCCGTTCTCTCCTGCATGAGGATTTAAGCCATTGACCGCGATCCGTGGATTGTCAATGCCCATATTGCGCAAAGCTGCATCAGCCAGTGTGATAGTTTCCAGAACCCTTTCTTTGTTAATTCGCTTAATAGATTCAAGCATGGACCGATGGGTATTTACATGGATCACCCTGAAGTCTTCATCGGCCAGCATCATGGCATATTTGGTAGTACTGGTATAATGTGCGAAGATCTCTGTATGACCGGGGAAATTAAATCCAGCCTCTTTAATGGCTTCTTTATGAATAGGGCCTGTTACGGTGGCATCCACTTTCTTTTCAAGAGCCAGATCAATTATCTTTTTTACATATTCAAAAGATGCTTTTCCGGTCATCTTGGAAATTATATTAAAAGAGAATTTTTCCATATCAATATTGGGGATGTCGAGTACATCGATAATGCCAAATTGATATAAGCCTTTACCAGGCTCTACTACCGAATTAACTTTTAGGTCCAAACCGCAGAATTCAATAGCTTGCTCGATAATCTTTTTATCACAAACCACAAGAGGATTACATATCTCATACACTTCTGACAGATTGAGTGCTTTAACACATACCTCCGGGCCTATACCTGCAGGATCGCCGGCGCTTATGGCTATTCGTGGTTTATACATTTTAGTCTATATTAAGTTTCAATTGATGGTTCAAATACGTTTTCCGGCCAGGTATAGCTGCCAGGTTTTACGATCAGGCAGATGCCTGAATTGTTTAATTCCAGCTTGACCACCCCGGCCCCGAGGACTTCCCGAATTCTCAAATTAGTATCCTGGTTACGGATAATAGTTGATGCCGTTTCTCCTCCTTCAATAAATATCTCGTCACCGGAATTACATTTATTAATAAGTACACCAGCTGTTTTCGATAATAATTGAATAATCCGCTGGAGCACAAATGAGCCGGCTAGTTCATTTTCAGGTCTGGCAATTATCAGGACTTGTCCTTTATCAATAGTTTTACTTATCTCTTGTGCATAGGTATTATAAACTTTTTCCTGCTCCAGGCTTTGTTCCGGAAGATAAAAGCAGGTATATCCCTGTGCATGAAGTGTATTGATCGTGCCGATGCCATTTAAAGACCGGGTACCAATAATAAAATGTCTTCTGCCACCGCCGGGTGTATATGAAGCCTTTATCGATTCCTTCATTTTATACTTATGCATCATTATGGTAGTGAAAAAATCTGCGCCTCCAGCCGCAAGGCTGTATTTTGTAAGCCTGGTCCTTACAATTTCTTCCAGGCTTTCGGTGGAATATGCATCCGGGATTTCAAGATTGGCCAAAGTATGTTCTTTAATTGGTGGACCTGATACCTGTTTTTCAATATTCTCAATGATCAGGTCTTTTATAAAGGGACTATTTCTGGGGTATTCCGGATCATTTTTAAACTCCGTTTTATCAATAGAAACTCCATTAATGTAATATTTCCCATTCTTTATGGTCCTATCTTTGGAAGGATTGGCGGGGACCAGTACAGCCTGATCTAAATTTGCTATGGTTAATATTGCCTCTATCTCAGATGCAATCGGACCACGGAGTACCGAATCGACCTTTTTATAAATAAAATCAAATGCTGACAGATCCTGATCCTTCAATAAGGATTTTACAAGTAAATACGCTTTTTCCGGAGAAAAACTTCTGGTATTGGTATCAATAACGACTACATTATCGGCTGTTTCACCTGGCCCGGAAAGACCGGTTTGCATTTTGACAGATAATCCAAAAAGATGTGCAATTCCACCTATCTCAGCTGCTCCCGTAAAATCGTCTGCTATAACCAGTATTTTAGGCATTCGGAAAATAGTAATATTTTAAGAAGATTTATCAGCTCCTTTTCATTTTCTATCATCATCCATTTGCCCAACCTATTATCCTATTGAAAAGGTTTAGGAAATTTAAATGACCTGAAACTGGAGCAAACAGTCCATGTTTTCTGAATAGCTAATTTCGAAACCTTTTAAACTAAATGATAGTATTGGATGAAAAGATTTATAATAAACCGTCTTAAGGTTTCCGGTTTTTAAATCAGATATATCAGTTTCTCAATAATTACGGCTAATATTAAAATGCTGAACAAAACTTTTATTGTGTTTGAACTGAACAGCCGGCCGAGTCTGCTGCCTATGGGAGATCCCAAAAGAACACCAATTGTTAGCGGTATCGCAACTGGAAAATAAATGTATCCATACTGGTATGGAAGAGGATCACTGCCAGGATCTTTAATCAAGTTAAATCCGGTTAATCCCAATGATGTTATAAATATCATAGCGAGCGATATTGATCTTGACATCTTAATGTTCATATGTAGTTGAGTAGTAAGAATCGGCACAACCGCTGCACCTCCTCCCAGGCCAGTTAATGATGCAAGTGAACCGCCAACCAATCCGGCCAGGCCCAACCTGATTCCATTGTTCTTTGATGCCGGTTTCTTCAGATTTTCATCGCCCTGTAGAAAAAGGGAAACAAGCATAAAAGCGAGAAACAAAATCAGTAATACATAAAAGTAGGTAATCGAATACCAGGAATTAGAAACGATCGCAATTAAGATCAATATTGAAAAAAAAGCACCTGGCAAACCGACCCAGAGAGATTCCCTCGGGTAGAAATCGCGCTTATGAATATTCAATATATTAGACGCCAAGCTGGCAAAAAGTACTCCGAATATGGAATTGGCTATGGTAAATTGAGCTAGAAATTCAGTGGGTATTCCTGCTTTGATCAGCGCATATGGCAATACGAGAACATAAATTATGCCTCCACCAACACCTAATAATCCTGCGAGGATTCCACCCCCAATTCCGGCGAGAACCAGCCAGAAAAGATCAATCATTATTGGTTTTAGCCAGCAACTGATTATATCGATCAGAATCATTCAAAACCTGAATGGCTTCCTGCAACTGAAGGTCATCATCGAAGGATGCTTCGAGCAATCCTTTGCTGAGATAATATCTGCTAACAATATCCTCTTCAAGAGTTGCCCTGATCTCATCCTGGAATTTTATCAGGTCTTTTTCCTTATTATGCTTTATTTCCTTTTTGAGTTCGGTAATGGTTTCTTCCACCATTCCATTAAATTTTTCTTCTTTAGAAAGCTTAATAAGATCATCCAGTGTTTTTTCAACCCGGGTTGTATAATCGTAATCCTTGTCATCAAGCCAGGTGATAAATTCGGTGAATTCTTCATCTGTTAATTTGAATTCAGCAGCAGGCCCAATGGACTCGTGAGAATAAAAATAGTGAGTTGCATAGTTAAATATCAGTCCCTTGGCCATCAGGCTGATGGTGATAGGAGCCGGCATTCCTTGTTCCACTGCTATATCCGGATCGATCCCGCCGCCATCATATACCACTCTTCCGTTTTGGGTTTGAAATTCGACTTTCAGCGAATCAGGTATGCGCTTGACACTGCCATCATCATTGCGTTCACTATAGTTTATAGCTTGTATACACCGGCCACTGGGGATATAATATTTAGCCGTTGTCACCTTTAACTGACTATTATAAGATAAAGGTCTTGTAGCCTGTACAAGGCCTTTCCCAAACGTTTTCTTGCCAACCAAAACACCCCTGTCATAATCCTGCACTGTGCCAGATACAATTTCTGATGCGGAAGCACTTCGATGATCAGTCATAACCACAAGAGGGATCTCTG
Source organism: uncultured Roseivirgaceae bacterium (assembly GCA_964389805.1). GTDB lineage: Bacteria > Bacteroidota > Bacteroidia > Cytophagales > Cyclobacteriaceae > JAGTVG01. The sequence goes on from CAYMFU010000128.1 coordinate 39,525, forward strand.
TATCAACCGGATTATTCAATCCACTGTAGGTTTTATTCCAATCGCTGACTTTGCCTTTCGTGCTGACAATTTCTTTACCGCGTGGGATAAATATATTCGTCACGTTAACAGCCTCATTCAGCAATCCGCCCGGATTTTCCCTGAGGTCTAGTATTATTTTGGTTGCGCCATCTTCCTTAAGTTTTGTCAGGGCTTTGGTTACTTCCTTTCCTGCAGAAGTGGTAAAGTCTGAGAGCTTAATATACCCAATTCCATTTGATACGAATCCATAATACGGCACGTTGTCTATGGTTATTTTTTCCCGGGTAAGGTTGAATGTAATAGGTTCTTCAACACCGTAACGCTTTACTTGAATAGAGACTTCAGTATTTGCCTGGCCTTTTAGTAATTTGCTGATCTCACTGGTACTTTTATCAACTACATCAACGCCATCCACCTGAATTAATTCATCACCGATCCTTAGCCCGCCTTCGTATGCCGGAAATCCTTCATAAGGCATAATGACCCTGTTCACATTATTGTAACGTGCAATAATAGCACCAATACCTCCGTATTGATTGGTGGTCATAAAACGGTAGTCTTCAATGTCATCTTCGGGGATATAGTTGGTATAAGGATCCAATGAAGCCAGCATCGCGTCAATCCCGGCTCTCATGAAAGTGTTTGGATTTACCTCATCTACATAATATGCATTGACCTCTTTGAACATGGTAGCGAATATGTCCAGGTTCTTGGCTATCTCAAAATACCTTTCTCCTGGTGAAGTATAACTGAATAATATGATCGCTGTTGTTAAAACCGGAATGGCCAGTACCCATTTTTTATATTTGCGCCACATATTTTATTTTGTTTTGTTGTTTAGTAAATATTGCATTGAGTTAATAACCTGTTCTTCAATCGATTTATAGGATTGAACATTCTTACTAATATACACATACCCCAATAAAAACGGAAGACCGTCTGTCTTATTATACATTAAATGCTTGTGCTGACGGTACGCTTCCCGTATTCTCCGTTTGATCTTATTACGTACGACAGATTTCTTAAAATGTTTTTTTGGGACGGAAACAAGCAGCTTATTGAAAGGGAATTTTTCAGGTTCATATTGCAGGTAGTACAAAGCCAGTGGAAAGAACTTTTTGGTATTACCTTCCGAGAATAATAGTTGTATTGATTTTTTTTGCTTTAAGCGTTCCTGCCTGTAAAATCGGCAGGATTGAAGATCTGGACTTTCCCCATGACGCATGGGATTGGTCATTATTTTCTGAGATTTCTTTCGTCAGAAACGGATAATTTTTTTCTGCCCTTTGCCCTTCTGTTTGCGATCACATTCTTGCCACCTGGAGTTTCCATCCTGGACCTGAAGCCATGCTTGTTTTTTCTTTTCGTATTTGAAGGTTGAAATGTCCTTTTCATTACCTGCTATTTTAGTTATGTGATTCCGTTTATTTTCTTACGAAGAATCTTGAAACGGGCTGCAAAGTTATTAATCATATGTTATTTATACAAATATTTAAATAAAATCCACATGAGTATTTTAACAAAATATAATCTGGCTTTAAAAATAATTCTGTTACGAGCATTTGATAAAGGAAATGTACTTTTATAGTTCAAGTTAGATTTACGGATTAAATGTCATATTATCACTTATTAAAGGATTGATAATCAGGCTTATATCCATGTTATAAGGGGATCCGGATTTGATATTCCTAATATAAGCCTCCTAAAACAATCAAAATCGGATTTATTTTCTAAAAAAATAATTGGTTTTTACTAAAATCATATTTAAGTTGGCAATTGATTGTAGTCTATTTTATAATTTATAATTCAATTTTTTCAGGTTTAATAGCTGTATTTTCTGACAGCAGACGTGAGATTGTTGCGTTTTTGAAGTAGGATTTTTTAAACCTAAATAAAAACTTAAAAAAAGTTGTTATGAAGAATTATTTACTTGTTTGTTTGTTGATGCTGTTCACGACTGCAAATTTATTTGCACAGGATAGGACGGTGTCAGGTCAAGTGACGGATTCCGACACAGATGAGGGAATTCCTGGGGTAAATATCCTTATCCAGGGGACCACTCAGGGAACCGTTACTGACATTGATGGTAACTACGAGCTTAGTGTACCATCCGGCGGAGTAGTATTAATGTATTCCTATGTGGGATATAAATCCCAGACAATTGACATTGGCACGAGGAGTACAGTCAATATTGCTCTCATAGCAGATATAACAGCCTTGTCAGAAATTGTGGTGACGGGTTACGGTACACAGGAAAAGAAAGAAATTACCAGTGCCGTGGCCAGTGTGAAAGAAAAGGATTTTAACCAGGGTAACATCAATGATGCAGCTGAACTACTCCAGGGCAGGGTAGCAGGTCTTTCCATCACCAGGAATAATGCAGGTAACCCAAATGGTGACTACACCATAAGATTAAGGGGAATGTCAACCATTGGCGCCAATGTGCAGCCACTTGTTGTAATCGATGGTATTATCGGTGGGGACCTTAATAATGTAGACCCAAAGGATATTGCTTCAATTGACGTATTGAAGGATGGATCTGCAGCTGCTATTTATGGTACACGGGGATCCTCCGGGGTTGTCATTGTAACTACAAAATCTGGTAAAGAGGGACAGTTTAATGTCGATCTTAATGCGTATTGGGTTGTTGAGACCATTTACAGGGAGCAGCCTATATTGAATGCGACAGAATGGCGTCAGCTTTCAAGTGAGATCAACGCTGGAATTGATTATGGTGCTGATACCGACTGGTATGATGAGATTACTCAAACAGCCAATACACAGGTATATAACCTGTCCATGTCAGGTGGATCCAAGAATACCACTTACAGAGCCTCTATAAACTACAGGGATGCGGCTGGTACTCTGTTGAATACAGGATTCCAAAGATTGAACGCCAGGTTGAACCTGACTCAAAAAGCAATGAATGAAAGGTTAACCTTAACCTTCCTGACATCTGGAACTTTCAACCGTTCAGATTATGGATTCGATGATGCATGGAGATATGCTACTATTTATAATCCAACTGCACCGGTTCGTGATAGTGGTGAAGATTTTGAGAAGTGGGGTGGTTATTATCAGAATGTCTTGTTTGATTATTACAATCCTGTTGCAATACTTGAACAGAACACAAGTGATGGTTCTGATACAAGAGTAAACATGGCCATTAGGGGAGCATATGAGATCATAGATGGATTAACCGTTGATGCATTCTATTCTATTCAAGCAGTTGAAGAGCTGCGAAACCAGTATTATGGAAAGGAAAGTTTCTGGGAGGGTGCTGACAGAAATGGAAATGCACAGAAAGAAAGCAGACAGAGATGGAACCAGTTGTTTGAAACCACAGCAAATTGGAATACGGATTTTGGCCGTACTAATATGACCTTGCTGGGTGGTTATTCCTATCAGGAATTCTGGCATGAAGGCTTTTTCGCCAGGGGAGGTGATTTTGTAACTGACTTTTTCCAGTACAATAATATGGGCGCAGCCAAGGAATTTAATGATGGCTTGGGTGAAGTTGACAGTTGGAAGGACAACGCAAAATTGATCGCTTTCTTTGGACGTGTAAACTTTAACATTGATGAAACTTATTTCGTTTCTGCTTCCGTAAGACAGGAAGGATCTTCAAGATTTGGTACAGGCAATAAGTGGGGTACTTTCCCGGCTGCCAGCGCTGGTGTTGAATTGGCCAATTTCATTGGCTCATCATCAGTAGATAACTTAAAGTTCAGAGTTAGCTGGGGAATAACAGGAAATATTCCAGGTGAATCCTATTTATCCTTACTTCGACTAGGACCTGGTTCCAGTTTCTTCTATAACGGTGAATTTATCCCAAGTTATTCACCTGTCAGTAATGCCAATCCGGATCTGAAATGGGAAACCAAAACTGAGTGGAACTTTGGATTTGATTTTTCATTCTTTGGATCCAAATTATTTGGTGCTTTGGATTATTACATAAGAGATACACAAGACCTGTTATATGAATTTGGAGTTCCCCAACCACCAAACCTG
>CAYMFU010000129.1:0-3271 GCA_964389805.1 uncultured Roseivirgaceae bacterium
CATTTTTTTGGGTTTGCCCAACTCGCGGGCAATATTCTCCTTTTCGGTGATGACATAATCATCCACCAACAATTGTTTCTGTAAACCCACGGATACCAACTCTTGTGCTGATGTTATAGAAACACCGATTGCCATAACACAAATTAATATAATTGCAATGATTTTCATTTTCTTGAATTTATTGAATCATAAAGTTCCTCCCATTCAACTGTAACCAGCTCAGCCTGTTTGATCAGGTATTCGATCCATTTCTGCTGGGCAAGTGTTGGTTTATCTGAGTTTTTTCTAACCTGATTGAACAACCAGTTCATTCTGTTCAATATATTAGATCCATCCGGCGAGAGACGCTCAGGCTTAATTCGTGACCTAAGTTCTTCAACATTTTTTATAAGATCCGAATCTTCAACCTCTTTATAACCTGTTTTGATGTGATCAGTTACTTTTTCCATCTCATCTAAAATAGTTCTCAAATGATTCATACTGATACTAAGGTTATGGACTAACTCATAACATTTTATTGTGTTCTCCGATGGAATTTCATTCCTGGGATCTGACAGAATCTCTAATTCTTTCCTGTCAAGACTAGTGCCATTTTTATCAACCATAGAGACAGAATATGAGCCTGGTGGAAGTTTCAGTCTCCCGGCATACCTGTCAGTTTCTATATTCTCATTTGCCAATGACAGATCCTCTCCCAGGTTCCAGGCAATACGGTGTATACCTGCTTGGGTATCTGCTTTAAATTCCCACAGAGTTGTATTCTTAGAACTGCTTATTACGATTTTAAGTCCGGTATCGCTGTATCCTTCAGGCATATAATAGTTTATGATAGCACCATAGTCTGGATTTGGTGCAATATATATATCATCACCTTGAGTAGATCTGTCGCTTACCGGTATGTAACGATGGGCATTCTTTGTGTTTAGCAGAGAAGGACTCTCTTTGCCTTTAGCAGATATTTCCCTCATCCATGATATATCATCCATGATAAATATTCCCCTACCATGTGTGGCTATAATCAAATCATTCTCTCTTGGGTGTATTTGTAAATCTCTAACCGGTAGTGCAGGTATTCCATTATTTAAGGAATGCCATTTAGCCCCAGTATTATACGAAACAAAGACGCCTCTTTCAGTGCCGGCAAAAAGCAAATCTGTATTTTCTGGATCCTCTATTACACAATGAACATAACTACTAAGACCTGCAGTTATTTTTTTCCAGGTAAGACCCAGATCATCTGATCTAAAAAGATAGGAATTAAAGTCACCTAGTCGATGCTGATCGATACTAATATAAATTCTATTGGTATCTGAGGCTGATGCCTCTACCTCTGATATCCAGCCATTATCTGGTTCGGGAAGATGCTCTCTCAAATTAATCCACGATTTACCATTATTATGCGAAACCTGCAGGTTGCCATCATCAGTACCTGCAATGAGAAGTCCTTTTTTTAGCGGACTTTCAGCAATTGATACTATTGTACAATGATATTCTGCCCTTGTATTATCAGGTGAAATCGGACCACCGCTTAATTTCATTTTCTCCGGATCATTTGTAGTCAAATCAGGGCTGATAACTGTCCATGTCTCCCCACGATCTTGCGATCTGAAAATAACATTTCCTCCATAATAGAGCACTTCAGGATCATGAGGGGATAATACCACCGGTGAATCCCAGTGAAAGCGGTATTTCTCATATGCAGCGCTTGTTTCGGAAGGCCCGATTGGATAAGGTTGTATAAACCTTTCCTCTCCTGTTCTGAGGTCTGTTTTTGTAATATCCCCAAAATGTCCGTTATAAATTATTATGTTATTATCAGCAGGATGGGCAAAAGCATACATTCCGTCAGCCATGTCACGCAGCCGTGTCCAGTCTTTACCAGTTGCCCCTGTCTCTGCCCATCTCTGCGAAGGCCCCTTCCATATCTCATGATCCTGGAATCCTGAATAAACATTATAGGGATACTGCATATCATAACCTACGTGATATGCCTGAGCCATTGGAATATTATTGAGAAAAGTCCAATTACTTCCCCCGTCAAAGGATACAGAGGCTCCTCCGTCACAACCATTAAGCACATGATCGGGGTCTTCAGGATCTATCCAGAAAGCATGATGATCACCAAAGGTAGAGCCCATGTTCCTGTTGAAATCTTTACCTCCGCTCTCAGAAAGATAAAGTGATCCGGCCAATGCCCAAACCTTAAACGCATTATCTGGACTAACAAAAAGGGTTGTATAATAGAAAGGCCTGTTATTTATACGCTGATTATCACTAACCATTACCCAGGCGTCGCCCCCATTATCCGATCTCCACAGCTCACCATCTTCCTGTGATTCGATCATTGCATAAATTATTTCAGGATTTGCTATTGAAATATCCACGTCTATCCTGCCAAGTAACTTTTTCCCCGGCAGACCATTATTTAACAAAGGATCTGTGAGCTGTGTCCAGGTTCTTCCGGCATCAACACTTTTATATAAACCGCTTCCAGTACCTCCACTCCTGAAATGCCAGGGTTTTCTCAAATAGTCATACATGCCTGCATATATGATGCTGGGATCTTCGGGATGCAAAGATATTGAGGATGACCCTGTAGTGTTATTAACAAACAGTATCTTATCCCATTTTTTCCCACCATCAACAGACTTGAATACTCCCCTTTCCTTGTTAGATGCCCATGCCTTTCCCATTGCTGCTGCATACACTATATCTGGATTTTCAGGATGAACAACTATTGCTGAAAACCTCTCTGTTCCATCAAGACCGAGATGTCGCCAATTATCTCCTCCATCATCCGATCGGCAGATACCATCACCGAAGGATATATCATTCCTGGGATCTCCCTCTCCAGTACCTACATATATAATGTCATTATCAGAAGGTGAAATAGCGACAGCACCTATTGATGGAGAACCTGTTTCATCAAACACCGACCTGAAAGTTGTGCCACCATTTTTTGTCCTGAAAAGTCCCCCTGCTGCTGTTCCGACAAAATATGTCTTATAGTCACCAGGTAAGCCAATAACACATGTTACTCTGCCTCCAAAATGTGCCGGTCCAATACCGCGCCATTCCATATTATACATTTCCGGTGCTTGGCCTTTTACGTCTATAATATTGCAATTAAACAACAGGATTACTATTAAGAGATTTATTAAGCTCTTATAACGTACCATATCGAAACCTCGGGTTTGCTTATTATAATTTTACTTTGATCGATTTATCATTGTAAGTAATTATTTTTGTTTCTTTGGAAGGAAGCAGAATA
>CAYMFU010000130.1:0-4992 GCA_964389805.1 uncultured Roseivirgaceae bacterium
AAACCACATTTTTCTGTAAAGAAACCAATGAGCCCCAAAAAAAATATCCAGATACTAAAGGAGAACTTATCCCCTGATTTATACTTTTCTAAAAAGTATTCTGATTCTTTGCCAAAGTAGGCTTTTAGATATTTATCCTCAATTGTCATAACTTCTCATTTTAATGACACCAAGTCATATTCATATACTAGTTAAATATAATATATCAATCACAAAAGCAACAAGAATAACAGGATTATTGTGTTATATAAAACCAGTTATGTTATTTAAAAAATAGAATGCATCAGACGCTTTCTCTCGTAGCTTATCAAGGTTTTTAAGCCTGAGGTTGGGGTTGGTTGATTTTATAAAACCGACAATCTCTTATCTATAGTCCTTAATCAGTTCACATTACTTTGACGGGAAACAATCTTTGATACACATCTCCTTTTACCAGGATGGGTTACTAAATGTCTATATCGAATATATGACCTCTTTTAATTTCCTGTCGGCAAAAATGATCTCTTCACCCGTGGTTAATATATATTCTTTGTTGTTAATATTTACCTTAATAGATTCTGCCCAGCCTCCCTCACTTTTCAGCCGAAACTCTTTTTTCGTAAGGTGAAGGTTTAACCAATGCCCTCGGTAACGTAATTTGAAACTTATACGTTTCAATTTACGGGGAAGTTGAGGTTTAAACCATAGTGTGCCTTTTCTCAATTCGAGGCCTGTATAACATCTTCTGATCAAATCTACGGTACCTGCCATGGCACCAAGATGAATGCCTTCGGGTGTGGTTCCTCCCTGGATATCCTTGAAATCACTAACCAGCGCTTTTTCAAAACTTTTCCAGGAAATATCCCGGTTCAGTCTGGCTGTAACCCATGATGAGACCAATTTGCTCAACGTGGATCCATGTGAAGTGCGTTTTTCGTAGTAATCAATATTTCCCTTGATATCGTCGTACGTGAAAGAGTACCCCAAATGATTTAATAGTGAGATTAGTTCTTCAGACGAAAACAGATAAAATAGCATCAATACATCCGCTTGTTTGGCTACTCTGTAATTATTTACAGAATCATTTTCACAATCCAGGATTCGATCAAGACGTAATATATCGCCATATTTTTTATGGTACTTGTCCCAATCCAGTTCTTTTAGTTTTTCGAAACCATCAAATTGATTGATAATTTTAGTGTCATCGATAAAAGGAATATACATGTTTCTACTGATATCATCCCAACGGCTTATTTCGAGCTGGTCGATGTTCAGTTTAATCATCAGTTGGGTTTTCGTATTTTCGTCGAGATTATTAGCTATATCAAAAGCATGGACCAATGTCCAGACAGCCATTACATTGGTGTAAGCATTGTTGTGAATACCCAGCTCTTCTGAACCCGGGTATTGAGTATGATATTCATCCGGACCCACCACGTTGCGTATTTCATAACGACTCAGTGCTTCATTGTAAGTTGATATGCTGGACCAGAAACGGGCAATATCCAGGAACATTTCAGCTCCGAAGAAAGACAGGAACTCATGATCATGGGAAACCTGGTAATACTGCCAGATGTTATAGGCTATTGCTGCATTTACATGCCGTTGTAGACTGCTATCATCAGGTACCCACCTGCCTGATTGGGGATTTAAATGAACTTTTTGACTTTCCTCTCTTCCGTCACTACCACTTTGCCATGGATACATTGCGCCTTGAAAGCCAGCTTGTTGGGCAGAATACCTTGCCTGTGCCAATCGACGGTATCGGTACATCAGTAAAGACCGAGTGATCTCCGGAATTGTCAGGTTCAATAATGGAAAAATGAACAATTCATCCCAGAAAATATGACCGCGGTAAGCCTCACCATGCCAACCGCGGGGTGGTACCCCTACATCCAGGTCTGTGGTGTTGAAAGAAGTAGTCTGCAACAGATGAAAAATATGTAATCTGAGCATTAACTGGTTTGGAAACCCTCCATTGATTACTGTATCACATCTATTCCATAAATCAAACCACGCTAGTTTATGGGATTCTTCCATATGTGCAAAGGTGCCTGATCGATCAATGGCTTTAACTGCTTCAGCCAGGGGATTGGCAATGGCCTTATCACGGGAAGTGTAGATAGATACTTTTTTATCAATGTTTATATCTTCATTTTCCGAAACCTCAAATTGTAAATCTTCCGCGATAAATTCCTCAGTTTTTATAAGCTCACGCTTCATGGTTGTAACACCATGTTTGAAATATACCTCGGTAACAGCTGCTTGTACCATGACAATCTCTGACTTACGTGTCCGGACTTTTAGATATATTCCTTCCTTCGATAACTCACCCCTTTCCAATACATCGAAATGCCGGCCACTTAAAGAACGATATCTTTTGACCCCACTGTTCACCACGCCACCATCCAATCCGGAGCGTATGGTCACTTTGCCAGACCAGTTTTTTGGTGTCAAATGCCAGTGAATGGCAGCTAAATGCTGATTCTCCATGTGGACAATCCTCCTGGTTACCAGAATCGACTCCTTTCCTTCTTCGTCAACAAAATGAATATTCCGTTCAAGAATACCGAATTGTAAATTTAAAGTTTGTTTGAAATTGATAATCTTGACTTGATTAATATTAAACCAGGGGCCACTGTCTATCCTGAATCTAAGGATTAACCAGTTTGGCCAGTTAACCAGGTCCTCATTCTGGATTACCCTGCCAGAAACTTCTGACCGCAGCCTGTTGTAGCCTCCAGCCAGGTAGGTACCAGGATAATGAATATCATTAAAGACAGATCCGTCCATGGATCCACGGCTTGCAATATAACCATTTCCCAAGGTACATAAAGTCTCTCTCAGCGGCTCTTCAGCGGGTTCATATTTTGAATATTCGATGATCCATCTTTCCATTTTTACCCATTTAAGTCCTCAAATAGTTTTACAAGAAATGTTCTTACCTCATCCACATTTTTAAGATGATATCCTGCAAAAGTCTTTTGCCCATGGTCTCCCACTAAAATACCAATACCATCATCTAGTATTTCAAAGAATGCATCTTCATCAGTGATATCATCACCGATATAAAATATAAAAGGATTTTTAGCGGTTCTTTTCACCATTCTATCCAGCAATATACGAAGTGATTTTCCTTTATGCCAATTAAGGTTCGGTTTCAATTCAATGACTTTTTTCCCTTTTCCTGATTTAATTTCAGGATATTGACTGATAATATCATATACGATCTTTTTAACTTTTGATACTTGGTGATCCGAAACCTGACGATAGTGAACCGCCAATGCAAATTTCTTTCTTTCAAACTTTACACCTTCAATTGTTGAAGCAGCCTTTTTAATACGGTCAGCAGCTTGAGTAATTTTCTTTAATAACTTCTTTGCTTCTTCATTTTCGAATAAAAAACCATCAGGCCCAACTAATTCAAACCCATGGCTTCCTGCATAGTGAAGCTCATCTAATTTAACCAGTTCCTTTATATCCTGTAGATCCCGTCCAGTAATGATGGCAACAGGATGAATTTTTGAGAAAGAACGTATCAGGTCACGCATTTCCTCGGAAAGAAAAGCAGCTTTATAATCCTCGACGATTGGAGTTAGTGTTCCATCATAATCAAGGAATAGATAAACATCATAATCGCTGTAACGCTGTCGTATCTCTTCAAAATGTATCAATGCTGAGGTGAGTTCATCAGGGGCTTTTAAAGGAGCAATATTGACAGGCAAATGGGCAAGATTTTCTACAACGATATCTGCACCTTGCTTCTTCATTTCCTCCTCATGTTCCTCCTTTGCAATACCAATAACCAGCCCAAAATGACCATTTCTTCCTGCTTCAACACCAGCGAGCGCATCTTCTACGATTAGAGATTCGGAAGGATCAATACCCAGATTTTCAGCCGCCTTTACAAAAATATCAGGAGCTGGTTTCCCTTTATAGTTTTTCTCAGCAGAAACAAGTCCATCGATCCTAGTTTCAAACAGATCCTCTAAATTCACGGCTTGAAGTATCATTCGACAGTTTTTGCTCGATGAGACGATGGCCGTCCTGATTCCTGCCTTTTTCCATTCTTTGGCTTTCCGGATATTTTCCTCCAGAACCTTAACGCCTTCTTTTTCGACAGTTTCGAGGAATATATGATTCTTCATATTACCCAGTCCACATACTGTTTCCATATCTGCCTTGTCTTCCCGATTTCCGAATGGGAGTTCTATACTTCTTGAACTTAAGAAATCCTTTACACCCATATATCGTGGCTTCCCATCAATATATTGAATGTAGTCATTTTCAATAGTAAAGGTCTGGTAAGGTTCCTTTCCTTCATTTTGCCGTCGTTCATTATATAGATCGAACATGAGCTTCCAGGCTTTTGCATGGGTGTTAGCGGTATCGGTGATTACACCATCGAGGTCAAATATGGCGGCTTTGATATGGGTAGACATAATGCATGCGATTTTACATGAGGAATTCTTACATGAATATAAACTTTTTCCTTTTCAATTGCTTAATTGTAGTTCATTCATATCCTGGAACTACCCCAATAATCCGGACGGCAAGTTAAGCTACAAAAAAGTAGTAAATTGCCATGATGGCACAAAAAAGACAAAAGTATGATCGGGAATTCAAACGAAAAGCCGTTGAACTCTCCTTTGCAAGGGGTAATGCCAAAGAGATTGCCGAAGAATTAGGTATCCGCCCGGAGCTATTATATCGTTGGCGAAGAGAATACCAGAGGTATGAGAATAACAGTTTTCCAGGCCAGGGTACACCAAAAATGACTGATCTTGAGAGAGAAAATGCTCGATTGAAGAAAGCCCTTCGGGATGCACAAATGGAAAGGGACATTTTAAAAAAGGCGGTCAGCATTTTCTCCAGGAGCGATGGAAAATCTACCAATTCATAAGTGATCACCGAACCAGATTTACCATTGAGATGATGTGCAAAGTATTTAAGGTGAGAAAAAGTAGTTATTATGAATGGATGAAAAATGGTCCTTCTGCTCGCTGGAAAGAG
>CAYMFU010000131.1:0-70553 GCA_964389805.1 uncultured Roseivirgaceae bacterium
CTTACATCCTGTCCTGACAGTCTTACTATCAATTTATCCAACAAAATAGAACAATCAGTAACGAGTCTACCAGACGGCTATCATAAATACCTACAAATAGAAAAATTGATTAAAGAAAGGGAATCCAATTTCTTCAAGAAAAAGTATTTATCCTGGGCGGAGGCTGAACTCCTGGCTTATGGATCTCTTTTGCTGGAAAAAGTGATTGTCAGAATGTCAGGACAGGATGTAAAGAGGGGCACTTTTTCACACAGACACTCGATGGTATTTGACGCGGAAACTAATGAATCTTACTGTTTCCTTTGTAACATCAAAGAAGGTCAGGAAAAATTCAGGATATTCAATTCGCCCCTATCGGAATACGGTATATTAGGATTCGAATACGGATATTCCATGGCTACACCAAATTCACTGGTGATCTGGGAAGCCCAGTTTGGAGATTTTGCCAATGGCTCCCAGGTGATCATAGATCAGTTTATCGCAAGTGCAGAGAGCAAGTGGCAAAGAATGAATGGCATTGTACTGCTGCTGCCACACGGTTATGAAGGACAAGGACCGGAGCATTCCAGTGCCAGGCCTGAAAGGTTTCTACAGCTTGCCGCTGAAAACAATATTATCATAGCCAATGTTACCACGCCGGCCAATTTCTTCCACCTATTGAGGAGGCAGGTGACCTGGAATTTCCGAAAACCTTGCATAATCATGTCTCCGAAATCCCTATTAAGACATCCGGATGTGATATCTCCTATATCCGATTTTACAAAAGGGCATTTTGAGGAAGTAATCGATGATAATCTTGCCACGAAAAGTAAAGTTCGAAGAGTTGTATTATGCAGTGGAAAAGTTTTTTACGACCTCCGAAAAGAACTGGAAAAACGATCGATAAAGGACATTGCGCTAATACGTCTGGAACAATTTTATCCTTTCCCTGAAAGACAATTGGCTCAGGTTTTAAAAAAATACCCGAAAGCTGAAAAAGTCTGGCTTCAGGAAGAGCCTGAAAATATGGGCGGCAGGGATTTCATATTAAGAACTTATAAAGATAAGATAGATCGAATCATATCCAGAAAAGCTAGTGCTTCCCCTGCTACTGGATTTATGAAAGTTCATCTGGAGGAGCAACGGGCTATAATTAATTCTGCATTCGAAAAATAATACCATAATGTCTATTGAAATAAAAGTACCCGTAGTCGGGGAATCAATTGCTGAAGTAACTATCGCCAAATGGCATAAATCCGATGGTGAATTCGTAGAAATGGATGAGGTGATCTGTGAAATGGAATCCGAAAAAGCTACTTTCGAGCTTAACGCTGAAGTATCAGGTACACTGAAGATAAAGGTCGAAGAAGGTGCGACAATTCAGGTCGGTGAAGTAATCTGTGAGATTGAAGCCTCGGAAGGAAGTGAGGCACTAACATCAAAGGAGGATGATCCCACACCATCTCCCCTAACCCCTTCCGCCCCAAATAAAACCGGGCAGGTAATAGAAATGAAAGTCCCTACTGTTGGTGAGTCAATAACGGAAGTTACCATATCCGCATGGATAAAGAATGATAGGGATATAGTGGAACTCGATGAGGTAATTGCAGAAATTGAATCTGAGAAGGCAACATTCGAATTAACAGCTGAGGCCAGAGGAATCCTCCACCAAATGGTGCAAGAAGGAACTACCCTTGAAATTGGTGGATTGATATGTACAATAGAGGAGATATCAGGAGAAGTTGCTGACAATAAAAAAGATGAAAAGACGCCGAGCACAAAAGCTGATATTAAGGAGGAGGTCGGCAAAGTCTATAGCGAAGGACATCCATCACCTGCTGCTGCAAAGATAATGGCTGAAAAGGGTTTAACTAACAAATATGTTTCAGGTAGTGGTCCTGGTGGAAGGATCCTTAAGGACGATGCCTTAAAATCCGTTCCAAAAGAAACTGAAGGAATGAAAATTCCCAGGCAGGAAGAAAAAATCGCAACAGCAGGTATTACGGGTGGCTCCAGAAACGAGACCCGGCAAAAACTTTCGCAACTACGAAAAACAGTTTCCCGAAGACTAGTGGCCGTTAAAAATGAAACGGCTATGTTAACAACTTTTAATGAAGTGAATATGGCTGCCATCATGGATCTGAGGAAAAAGTATAAAGATTCTTTCAACGAAAAGTATGGCGTCAATCTGGGCTTTATGTCATTCTTTACAAAGGCCTGTTGTATTGCACTTCAGGAATGGCCTTCTGTTAATGCCAAAATTGATGGAGATGAAGTTTTAAATTATGATTATTGTGACATTTCAATAGCAGTTTCTGCACCGAAAGGTCTTGTTGTACCTGTAATTCGAAATGCTGAATCCTTGAATTTTGTGGAGATCGAAAGAGAAGTGTTAAAGCTGGCTACCAAAGCCCGGGAAAATAAACTAAGCATGGAAGAAATGACTGGAGGTACATTTACCATCACCAACGGAGGTGTTTTCGGATCAATGTTGTCTACACCCATCATTAACGCCCCTCAATCTGCTATTCTGGGAATGCACAATATCGTTGAAAGGCCTGTAGCAGAGAATGGTGAAGTAGTTATCCGGCCGGTCATGTATCTTGCTTTATCCTATGATCACAGGATTATTGATGGACGTGAATCCGTCAGTTTCCTGGTCAGAGTTAAACAGTTGTTGGAAGATCCTTCGAGACTATTATTGGAAATTTAGAAATTTTTATCCCTATGAAATATGATGTAACAATTATTGGTTCTGGCCCGGGTGGTTATGTGGCTGCTATACGGTGTGCACAACTGGGTATGAAAACAGCTCTTGTTGAGAAATATAATGCACTTGGCGGCACCTGTTTAAACGTTGGCTGTATCCCTTCGAAAGCCCTTCTTGACTCTTCAGAGCATTATCATACTGCCAACAAGGATTTTAAAACCCATGGAATTGAATTGTCAGATTTAAAAGTAAATCTTTCTCAAATGATTAAGAGAAAGAATGAAGTGGTAAAACAGACAAGTGATGGAGTAGCTTTCCTGATGAAGAAAAACAAGATCGATGTATATCACGGAATTGGTAGTTTTGCAGATAGGAACAATATTAAAATAACGCCTGTAAAAGGTGATCCGGATACAATTTCTACGGATAAAGTCATCATAGCGACAGGTTCTAAACCCTCCTCATTGCCTTTTATCAGCATCGACAAAAAAAGGATCATAACCAGTACAGAAGCACTCAATCTTAAACAAGTTCCAAAACATTTGATCATTATTGGAGGTGGTGTCATCGGTGTAGAACTTGGATCCATCTATGCCAGGCTGGGTGCTAAAGTCTCAGTTGTTGAATTTTTGGATAGCATCATTCCCACAATGGATAAGACTATGGGCAAAGAATTACAAAAATCTCTTAAAAAGCTGGGATTCGAATTTTACCTAAAGCATAAGGTATTTGAAGTTAACTCAACTGCAAGGCAGGTTATAGTAAAGGCAGAAAATAACAGGAAAGAAAAGATAGAGATCAAGGGAGATTACTGCCTGGTTTCCATTGGCAGAAGACCATACACTGACAATCTTGGTCTGGAGAAAGTAGGGATCGCTGTGGATAAATTAGGCCGGATAGAGGTAAATGATCATCTTCAAACGAAAGTTGAAAATATCTATGCCATCGGGGACGTAATAAACGGTCCTATGCTGGCACACAAAGCAGAGGAAGAAGGTATATATGTCGCAGAGAGTATAGCAGGTCAGAAACCGCATATTAATTATTTATTAATTCCGGGTGTTGTATATACATGGCCGGAAGTAGCAAGTGTTGGATATACAGAAGAACAACTAAAGGAGAAAGGAAGAAAATACAAAGCCGGATCATTCCCGTATAAAGCTTCTGGAAGGGCCAGGGCAAGCATGGATACAGACGGCTTGGTAAAAGTACTTGCCGATCAGGAAACAGATGAAATACTCGGATTGCACATCATTGGCCCAAGGGCGGCTGACATGATTGCCGAAGGTGTTGTAGCAATGGAATACCGGGCGTCGGCTGAAGATATTGCCAGGATGTCTCACGCACATCCTACTTTTACTGAAGCCATTAAAGAGGCCTGTCTTGCTGCTACAGAAAACAGGGCCATCCACATCTGAGCAGGATTATAATAATGAATTAATACCCTTTCCTGGTTAATATTATTTACTAAATATAGGGATTGAATGAATAAAAAATATTTTAGTTTATAAAACAGATTTTAATTTTGACTAAATAGGTATATTTTTGCGTCAATTTGATCTTTGATAAACTAATTCATCAATCCCAGATGCCGAAAGACCTTAGTATAAAATCAGTATTAATTATTGGAAGTGGTCCGATCATAATAGGACAGGCTTGTGAATTTGACTATTCCGGATCACAGGCTGCTAGATCCCTGAGAGAAGAAGGAATTGAAGTGACACTAATCAATTCAAATCCTGCCACCATTATGACAGATAATGTGACTGCTGATAACATTTATCTTAAACCCCTTAAAAAGAAATCCATCGTTGAAATACTGAAGAAGCATAAGATTGATGCCGTCTTACCGACAATGGGAGGACAGACAGCTTTGAATCTGGCTATTGATTGTGAAAATGCAGGCATTTGGAAGAATTTTGGGGTTAAGGTAATTGGAGTTGACATCTATGCCATTGAAACTACTGAAGACAGGGAGAAATTCAGGTTAAGAATGAAAGAGCTGGATGTGAATGTATGTAAAGGAAAAACTGCATCTTCTTTTCTTCAGGGTAAGGAAATAGCTCAGGATATAGGCTTCCCACTTGTTATAAGACCTTCCTTTACTCTTGGAGGTACCGGTGGAGGATTTGTTGATACTGCTGATGAATTCGAAAAAGCTCTTACAAAAGGATTGCATACCTCTCCGATTCACGAAGTACTCATAGAGCAAAGCATACTAGGTTGGAAAGAATATGAATTAGAATTGCTCAGGGATAATCTTGGAAATGTAATTATCATATGTTCTATAGAGAATTTTGACCCTATGGGAATACATACTGGTGATTCAATTACTGTTGCCCCGGCAATGACATTACCAGACACCATCTATCAGAACATGAGAAACCTGGCTATCCGAATGATGAATGGCATAGGAGAATTTGCTGGTGGATGTAATGTCCAGTTTGCAGTTAATCCGGAAACAGATTATATCATCGGTATTGAGATAAATCCCAGGGTATCCAGATCTTCTGCACTGGCTTCAAAAGCCACTGGTTATCCTATAGCAAAGATCGCGGCCAAACTTGCAATTGGCTATAATCTGGATGAACTTGAAAACCAGATCACAAAAACGACTTCTGCTTTTTTTGAGCCTACCCTCGATTATGTTATTGTTAAAGTACCAAGATGGAATTTTGATAAATTCCGGGGCTCTGACAGACGGCTTGGTTTGCAAATGAAGTCTGTAGGCGAAGTGATGGGAATTGGACGAAACTTCCAGGAAGCCCTTCAAAAGGCGTGTCAATCGTTGGAGATAAAAAGGAACGGCCTGGGTGCGGATGGAAGAGAATTGAAAAATCAGGATGCCATCCTTAAAAGTCTTGCAAATCCAAGCTGGAACAGGCTTTTTCATATTTATGATGCCTTTAAACTTGGCATTCCTTTTAAAACCATCGAGCAACTTACGAAAATTGATAAGTGGTTCCTGAATCAGATCAATGAGCTAGTCCATCTTGAATTGGAAATCGAACAGTTTACAGTGGATACCATTCCCGAAGATCTATTAAGGACTGCAAAAGAAAAGGGATATGCAGACAGGCAGATAGCACATCTGCTCAAGTGTCTTGAGAGTCAGGTACACAAGAGAAGAACTGACCTGGGAATAAAAAGGGTATTCAAACTGGTCGATACCTGTGCAGCTGAATTCCAGGCCCAGACACCCTACTATTATTCCACCTTTGATTTAGAAAACGAGTCCGTTTCTTCCGATAAGGAAAAGGTTGTTATTCTGGGATCCGGCCCAAACCGGATTGGACAGGGGATTGAATTTGATTACTGTTGTGTGCATGGAGTGTTAGGAGCCAAGGAAGCCGGGTATGAGACAATCATGATCAATTGTAATCCGGAAACGGTGTCCACTGATTTTGATGTGGCGGATAAGTTATATTTTGAACCTGTATTCTGGGAGCACATATATGACATTATTCAGCATGAAAAACCCATTGGGGTTGTTGTTCAACTTGGTGGACAAACCGCTTTAAAGCTTGCAGAAAAGTTAAACCGGTATGGAATAAAGGTCCTGGGGACGAGTTTTGAAGCACTGGATCTTGCTGAAGACAGGGGAAGCTTCTCACGACTTCTTAAGGACAACAACATTCCGTACCCGAAATTCGGTGTCATTGAAGATGCCGACCAGGCCCTGGAGTTATCAAAAGACCTTGGATTTCCACTTCTTGTGAGGCCATCCTATGTGTTGGGAGGTCAAAGCATGAAGATAGTAATTAATGATCAGGAACTGGAATCCCATGTAGTGGATCTCTTCAAAGACTTTAAAAAGAATAAAGTGTTGCTGGATCATTTCCTGGATGGCGCCATCGAGGCCGAAGCTGATGCCATTTCAGATGGCGAGGATGTTCATATAATTGGCATTATGCAACATATAGAGCCTGCAGGAATCCACTCTGGGGATTCATATGCTGTCTTACCGCCATACAATCTGGGTGACTTTGTAATGCAGCAAATTGAAGCCCATACCAGAAAAATCGCTTTGGCATTAAAGACGGTCGGTTTAATAAATATTCAATTTGCCATAAAAGATGATATAGTTTATATTATTGAAGCCAACCCAAGGGCGTCTCGTACCGTACCATTTATATGTAAGGCTTACCAGGAAAATTATGTGAATTATGCCACTAAAATTATGCTGGGAGTAGCCAAGTTAAGTGATTTTGATTTCAATCCTGTAAAAAGAGGGTATGCGATTAAAGAACCTGTGTTTTCCTTTGATAAGTTTCCCAATGTAAATAAAGAATTGGGACCTGAAATGAAATCAACAGGTGAATCAATTTATTTTATTGATGATTTGATGGATGATTACTTTATGGAAGTATATTCCTATAGAAATCTGTATCTGAGTAGATAATAATCTTAATTATGCTGAAATTTCTGTTTATCATTTTCTTATTCGTTCTGGCCATTTATTATGTGTTTATCCTGCCTTTTAAACCAAGAAATGATATAGAAGATAAGAGAAATCAAAGAAAAAGGGCAAAAAACAGCAATCTGGATATTGATTATGTCCCTAAAGATAAAAAGCAAAACAAAACCGATAATTTCAAAGGTGGTGAATATATTGATTATGAGGACGTTAAATAAAATAAATACCTAACTAATGATAAACATTTTTTGATTTGGAATAAATTTCTAAATTTACCATCCTAACTAGAAATATTATATGACCTGGTTTCTTAGAAAAGCGAAAGGTATTCAAACCCCAACAAAAGATAAAAAAGACGTCCCCGATGGTCTTTGGTACAAACTGCCCAGTGGAAAGATTATTCATACAAGGGAACTTAAAAACAATGCCTATGTAAGCCCTGACGATGGATATCATGTAAGGATTGGCTCAAGAGAGTACTTTGAATTACTGTTTGATAAAAATAAATTCACGGAACTGGATGCAAAAATGGTATCAAGTGATCCATTGAAATTTATAGACTCTAAACCGTATATAGGTCGACTTAAAGCATCAATAAAGAAAACTCATCTCAGCGACGCCGTCAGGACCGCGTATGGGAAAATGAATGGTATTAACCTGGTAGTTGCTTGTATGGATTTTGCCTTTATTGGCGGATCAATGGGTTCTGTTGTAGGTGAAAAAATAGCCAGAGCCATAGACTATTCCTTAAAAAAGAAATATCCCTTGATAATCATTTCTAAATCAGGCGGTGCCAGAATGATGGAAGCAGGATATTCCCTGATGCAGATGGGTAAGACATCCGCCAAGCTGGCCCTTTTGTCTGAAGCGAAAGTACCCTTTATTTCTTTAATGACTGATCCCACTACTGGCGGTGTGACAGCCTCTTATGCTATGCTGGGAGATTTTAATATTGCGGAACCAGGAGCATTAATTGGATTCGCTGGCCCCCGTGTAATCCGTGAATTCATGGGGAAAGACCTTCCCAAAGGATTTCAAACATCAGAATTCTTGCTTGAAAACGGATTTCTGGATTTCATTGTGGATAGAAGGAAGCTTAAAAATACGCTGACCACTCTCCTTAACATGTTGCTTGAAAAATGATCTTAGCATATTTTTTAAAGATGTTTTTTATTGCGATCCAACAAGATAATATTTTTAAAATCAGACTAATTCCTTTGAATTAATATAGATATATTTGCACATCTTTGAACGAAAGAAAACATAATTGACAATGGGTCCGGTAATATTTTCCTCAATAATTGCTTTTTCAATAGTTATTCTCCTTTTGGTATTGATTCTACTTTACGCTCAATCGAAACTGGTTCAAACAGGAGATGTTAAGATCACTATCAATGGGAAAGAAGATGAAGCCTTAATAGCCTCGGGAGGGTCCACATTATTATCAACTTTATCTGCACAAAAGATCTTCCTGCCATCAGCATGCGGTGGTGGTGGGACCTGTGCAATGTGCAAATGCATTGTTGAAGATGGCGGAGGTGAAGTTCTTCCAACAGAAGTTGGGCACCTCACACGAAAAGAGCAACAGGAAAAGGTCAGGCTATCCTGCCAGGTCAAGGTGAAACAGGATATGCAGATCAGAATACCTGAAGAGATCTTTGGAATTAAAAAATGGGAATGTGAAGTAATTTCTAACTATAATGTCTCCACATTTATAAAAGAATTTGTTGTAAAACTTCCTGAAGGTGAATCATTGGATTTCCAATCTGGCGGTTATATACAGATAGATGTTCCTGAAATTGAGGTCGGCTATAAAACTATTGACATTGCACCTCATCCGAGCCTTGGGCATCCACAGGATGTGTATGAGAGTGACTGGGATAAATTTCAGATGTGGGGCCTGAAAATGAAAAATGACGAACCTATTTTCAGAGCCTATTCAATGGCCAACCACCCGGCGGAAGGGAACATCGTCATGCTTAACATTAGGGTAGCTACACCGCCATGGGATAGGTCCGCAGGGAAATGGATGGACGTAAATCCTGGTATCTGTTCCTCATATGTGTTCTCAAGAAAACCAGGTGACAAAGTCACTATTTCAGGACCATATGGTGAATTCTTTATTAATCCAACGGATAAAGAAATGATATATATTGGTGGAGGAGCCGGCATGGCACCTTTACGATCTCACATATTCCACCTGTTCAATACTGAAAAGTCAAACCGGAAAGTAAGCTACTGGTATGGAGGGCGATCAAAAAGAGAACTCTTTTATGTGGATGAGTTTAGAAAAATTGAAAAAGACTTCCCGAATTTCAGATTTTTTGTAGGACTTTCAGAACCACTCCCTGAGGATAATTGGAAAATAAACAAGAATTTGGAAGATAGAGAAGGGGATGGATATACAGGATTCATACATCAGGTATTATTGGATAATTACCTGAATGACCACCCGGATCCAGATGAAATTGAATTCTATCTCTGTGGTCCCCCATTAATGAATGCAGCTGTGTTAAAAATGCTGGATAACCTGGGTGTGCCACCTGAAAATATCCGGTTTGATGACTTTGGAGGATAAATTAAAGTATCCAATCCCGCCATATGGCGGGATTTTTTTTATATTTATTTTTTGAAAATAAAAAAACTACTCTATGGACGTTAAGATCTTTTTTAACCCGGTCAATGAAAGGATTTATAGCGCTATCGAATCCAGCCACTCATTTTTTAAGAACATATATCTGCCAGGCCCAAGTTTTCCCGATATTAAAAAAGCCGATATAGCACTGATCGGGCTTGAAGAATACAGGGGAGCTGGACGCGAAAATGAAAGCGAACACGGTACCGATGAGATTCGAGCAAAACTATATAATTTAAAAAAGGGGGCTATGGCTTACAAGATGGTCGACCTCGGAAATTTAAGAAATGGACCAACACTGGAGGAAACCTATGTACGGCTACAGGAAGTCTGTCGCTATTTATTAGACAATGAAGTACTACCCCTTGTATTTGGAGGCTCCCATGATATGGACATTGCTCTGTATAAAGCTTACCAGGATATGGAAAAACTGGTAAGTATATTGAATGTAGACGCCTTTATAGACCTTGGGTTGGAAGATGAGAAATTCGACAACCAGAATCATGTGTATAAAATCCTGACTCATGAGCCAAATTTCCTGTTTAACTTCAGTCACATAGGATATCAGAGTTACCTTATCAATCCGAAAAGTCTTGCTATGATGGAGGAGTTATATTTCGATACCTATCGAATTGGGAAACTGAGACAAAATATTTTTGAAATGGAACCTGTAATCCGCGATGCTGATATCCTAAGTTTTGATATTACCGCTGTGCGGTCAGGAGACGCCCCGGGGAATGCGAATGCACAGCCATTTGGATTAACGGGTGAAGAGGCATGCCAATTATGCTGGTATGCGGGATTAAATGAAAAAATGAGCTCCGCTGGATTCTTCGAATATGACCTGATGCAAGATGATCAGCATAAAAAAACAGCTTCTGTAATGGCCACAATGATATGGTACTTCATAGAAGGATTTTATCATAGAAAAGATCACTTTAGTTTTAAAAGCAACTATTATATGAAGTATGTTGTGTCTATGCCGAGTGATACTGATGCTCTTACTTTTTATAAGAGCAAGCTTTCAGAGAAATGGTGGATGGAAGTTCCTTATCCAAAAGGGAAAAAAGTATTTGATCGTAACAGCATTGTTCCGTGCAGTTATTCAGATTATGAAAAAGCTATGAAAGGGGAATTGCCTGAAAGGTGGATTAATACCCAGGCGAGATTATTATAATACTAATTCAACAACCGAGGAAATTGAATTAGTTGGTCTCAGACATGATCCGGAAAAAGGAATTGTCAGGATCAAGATCAGTTGAATGAAAAGGAAAAGCATCCACAGCATCCGCAATAAAATCAGCTTCGTAAACCACCCTGGAATCACCTACATTCAGAAACCGATCATACCAATCGTTCTCTTTTTGCAGAACAATGAAACCATTCTGGAAATCCAGGATCCCTTCACTTGTGACATTTCCACTGTAAATGTCGGCGGTTTTGATAAAGACAATGTGACCGTTGTCATCAATATTATGATCTTGTTCACTATATATGGAGAATTGCTGGCCATCACCAGAGATATACGCTACAATACCCGTTGCATCAGAAAACTCTGCAGCACTTTTCACTTCGATCTGGAATTCTGAGGTCTGATTTAAGAATTGAAAACTGTAATTTACGTACCGGGTTCCAGTCTCAAGATTTGTCCAATTGTCAACGAAGTAATTACCTGTTACATTGTCCGGAGTAAGTCCATTATGAATGTGAAGGCCCTTTCCTTCAAGGATCTCAATGAAATCCATATTTAAGAATTCATTTACCTGTTCCGGGACATCCACGATATATTTCAAACACCGCGTGTTTTCCAGTTCGATTTGATAATATTCAAACTGCGTATCAATATGGGCATATTGTTCACTTTGTGTCTTAAAAAACGACTTTATCGCTATAAGATTAACAAGTTCATCTCGTCTCATTCCCCATTGATCACTGGCCTGGGATATCAACTTATCACTGAAATTAAAACTTTCATCCAAAATCCGGTTAGAGGCTATTTCTATTAATTCATACATCCCTTCGGATTCGATGGAGATTAAAATGGAAGAAGACTTAAATCCAACATTGGTCTGTTCCTTAATAAGTTCAGGAACCATTTCAATTTCTTTACAATTAATAAGATAATCATACCCTTCCAGTGTTGAATCAGACAGATGAAACTGTTGTATATAATACGCATCGGGGATCGAATTCAATTCGGCCTCGGTTAATGGGATAAGAGGTAAAGACATAGCTATTCTAAGTATATCATTTTCCCCTTCTTGTTCAGGTTCTGCAGTTAAAACCAATCCATTGCTTGTAAAATAATCGTTAAGTTCCTCCGGTGTTCCATACAAAAATGCAGAACTATATCTTTTAAGATTATCTTTTATAAAAATGATGGATTTCCCATTAACCTGATTATATACGACGGATATCCCTTCAATGGGCACATCAGATTTGTTTACAATCATAATGTCATACAACACATTAAGATTGTTATTGAATACTGTCTCAATATCCAGTTCACCATTCACATTTGTTACAGATTCAATAGCATAGCTTGTGAAGCTAATTCTTTCCGCTTTTATTTCATCTCCATCTTCAAACAAACCGCAGGAAGCAAACAAAAGCAAAAACAACAGCGATAGGGCAGTATTTTTTTTTGTTAGCACAGCTCTATGAACTAAAATATACATAAATAAATTCCCAAAAGAAGAACGATTCAAGAAAAATCAAACTTTATATTGGAAAATTTATATTTGCAAATAAAACATTTTTTTCGGAAAATCCAAGTAAAACAAAAAAAATCCCAGGTTGTGTCCCCGGGATTGCTATAATATTAATAATCAAACATTTACCAGCGCATCAAGATCCCAGCATTCCAGGTCCGTCCGAAACCATAATATCCAAAATTCTCTGTATATATGGTTTCATCTGTCGCGTTATCAGGGAAGTTGTTGCTATCAGACTCAGCAACATAGGTTTGATTGGCCAGGTTATTGATGTTGATTTTGGCAGTAAAGTTTAGTTTTTTACCCGCTTTAAAATCATAATATAAGCCAGCATCTACCAGATTGTAGCTGGGCCACTTGAGGGCACCATTGTTATCTTGTACATCAAATTCACTACCCGTAGGATCAAAATCAGAATACAAATTGTTTGCATAATAATAGCTGCCATATATCCTCAAGTTTCGTACAAATTCCCATGTCAATGCGATTCTTGCTGTGGTTTGAGCCGCATCCCCTACCTTAACATCATTTAGATAGAGCATCTTGGTGCCGATCTGATTCTGATCATCATCATATACTTCAGCTTCAACATCATTACTGTATATCCAATTACCTACAGAAAGCATAGCTTCCAGATAGAGGTTCTTAACAATCTCACCAAATAATTCAAGCTCAATACCTGTATGAGTTTGCGCAATTCCTGAAAGATTGGCAGTACCGGATTCACCGGATTCAAGTGTTACACCTCTTTGCCTGAATCTGTCCGTCCATGTGGTTCTGTACAGGTTCACATTGGCATTCAGGAACCTTGAGCGGAATCCGTAACCTAATTCCAGACCTGTTATTTTCTCATTGACTATATTTGGATTTACTTCATTAACAAAGTTCAGGAATATCGCATCAAACAAAGGCTGTCTGGAATAAAATCCTCCATTAAAATAAATATTGTGTTTGGATGAGACATTCCAGTTGATACCTCCTTTGATATTTCCGCCAAGCTGATTGATCTTTTCAGACTCCATGGTTTCACCAAGATCAGCAGCCTCACTCAGTGCATCTGAGTAATAGTAATTAAAGTAATCAATACGCTGATAAGATTGATTTGAGAATGCTCCGGAAATATGTGCAGATATATCATCGTTTGAATATTCCAATTGAGCAAATGCGCCTTGCCAGCCAACAAGTCCATCATTATGATAATTCAATTTTTTATCATTTTTCATATCTACTATCGCATTGGCTTCTTTTTCCTGGGAAATGAATTCTCCAGCAATATTTATGTCTGTATCTGTAAAATAGGCATCGGCTCCTAATAAATTTGTAACCCTTCTATAATGAATCCCCTTATACCATCTCAGATCAATACCTGCTACTAAGCTGAGGTTATCATTGAAACTATGTGTTAATGTTGATAGTACTCCATACCAGTTATGTCCGTTCATAGATGCTCTTCTAATGAATCCGTTAGAACTAGTATTCACATACTTGTCGCCAAAGAAACCTCTGCGGTTATCTATATCCCGGTCAACACTGTCAAATACCTGCGCAGGATCGCCCCAATCGCTTGGGTAATTGGTAGTTCCCGAATTCCAATTATCAATTTGGTCAAACATCACCTGACCTTGTGAATCAGGGCCATATCGGTCGTCGAAAAACCTGCTTGAATTCTCAAAGGATCCATTTATCTGACCCCTGGGTCCAGTTCCACCACCACGGCCAAAAGATGCATAGGCTGTAGTGGCCAGATCTGTTCTTGGGCTAATGGTCCAATACCAGTTACCATAGAATTTAGGCTTATGATAGAAATTTCTTCTCCATGAAAATTCCTCACCATTATAATCTCCCCACTTTGAATTATACTTAATCCCCCTTTCATGGTCGAGAAGATCCTGGAACGAGATACCATCAAAACGAGTTACTTCGCGCTGATGATGCCATTGTGGAGCTCCCAGTCCGGTAAATACTAAAGTATGCTTGTCGTTGATTTTTTTTGCTAAGGATCCGAAATACGAATAAGCCCGGAAGGTTGTTCCGTCAACCCAGCCGTTACCCCGTGTGTGAGTACCCTGGATAGTAAAAGCCCATCCATTCTTACCCAAACCGGTAGATAACATGAGGTTATACTTCTGATATCCGTCATTGCCAATATTCACTGAAAATTTACCTCCTTTATCCATTTCCGCTGCATTGGTTATAATATTAATGGTACCACCAACTGAAGAAATAGCCAGTTTTGAGGCACTTAAACCTCTTTGCATTTGAACCTGTGATGAAACGTCAGTTAAGCCAGCCCAGTTTGACCAGTATACCCAGCCATTTTCCATATCGTTTACCGGAACACCATTGATCATAACAGCAGTATTACTTTGATCAAATCCTCTTACATTGATCCGGGAATCGCCGAAACCACCACCCTGCTTTGTAACATAAACAGAAGGTGTATATCTCAACACTTCCGGAAATTCCTGGTTACCTACCTTTTCTTCAATAGCCTGTCCCTTGATGGTGGAAACAGCTACAGGCGTTTTTCGGTCTATGGCTACGGAAGCAATGACTTCGACTTCCTTCAGACCAACAGCTCCCAGGGTCAGGTTAATTGTTCCTATATTCACAGTTCCACTGCTCACCTCGACTGCCTGTTCGATTGTCTCATAACCAACGTAGGAAATAACAACTACTTGCGAACCCGTTGGTACATCACTTATAGTAAATTGACCATCCAAATCCGTAATTGATCCTATGGCTGTACCTTTAATTATGGCATTAGCACCTGGCAATCCTTCAGTGGAGCCCTGATCAATAATTCGTCCTGTAACAGTTCCGGTTTGTCCATATACTGCCACAGAAATTAGAAAAGTTGTAATAATTAGTAAAAATCTTCTCATAATGCTATAGATTAATTAAAATTAAAAATATCCCAAATTTCAGTTTTGTTTATTAAAATTGAAACACATACGTGTAGAAATTAATATTTTTCAGTATCCTCTATTAACATTCAATTCCTAAAGGATTAATGCTATATACAGATTAATTATTTGATACAAATTGTTAAAAATCCAATAAGATTTGGATATATTAAAAAATGAAAATTACATGTGCCCCGGAAGAATAATTTTCAATACGAACTTAATCAATTTTTTAAATATACCCAGCTGTTATAATTATAAAGTAGATCATTATTTTCGGGAAACTTTAGCCCGGATAATTGAATTGGTTAATTAGTTACAATACATGTATATTTGAGACTCATTAACCAAGCATAAATGATAAAGACTGGATCTATATTTATCTTATTTACACTCATCAGTATAAATTTATCAGGCCAAACTAACCTGGAATATTATTTTGGCAAAAGTATTTCATTTAATTCAAAAGTTTCCAAACCATCCGAAATCCTCGATTTTGAAGTAGGAGAAAAGCACGTAAGCCATGATCAGCTGGTTAAATATATGCATATAATTGCTGAACAATCGGACCGGGTAAACATTGAAAGATATGGATGGACATATGAGCACCGGCCCCTTTTATTACTGACCATTTCTTCTCCTGAGAATCTCTCAGATATTGAAAGGATCAGGGAAGAACATCTTAAGCTTTCGGATCCAGTTATTTCAGGAAATCTGGATATTAACAACATGCCATCCGTAGTATGGCTGGGATATAGTGTACATGGAAATGAACCTAGTGGGATCAATTCCTCCCTTCTTGTAGCCTACTATCTTGCTGCTGTCGAATCTGATGAGATTAATTCCATTCTTGACAATACAGTTATACTTCTCGATCCCAGCATAAACCCGGATGGCTATAGCCGATTTGAACAATGGGTCAACCAATATATGTCGGAAGTATCCATTAGTGATCCTAACAATGTTGAGCATAATGAAGACTGGCCACGGGGCAGGACCAACCACTACTGGTTTGATTTGAACAGGGATTGGTTGCCTTTGCAACATCCTGAATCTCAAGCCAGAATAAAACAATTTTACAGGTGGAAACCTAATATTTTAACTGACCATCACGAAATGGGAAGTAATTCCACCTTCTTTTTCCAACCTGGTATACCGTCTCGAACAAATCCAAATACTCCTGCTGAAAACTTCAGACTTACAACTAAAATAGCCACTTATCATGCTGAAGCTTTAGATAAAATCGGTTCTTTATACTTTTCTAAGGAACAATTCGATGATTTTTATTATGGCAAGGGATCATCCTATCCGGATGTAAATGGAAGTATAGGAATATTATTTGAGCAGGCATCTTCCAGAGGGCTTTCCCAACAAACCGTAAACGGAGTTCTAGAATTTCCCTTCACTATCAGGAACCAACTTACAGTTTCGCTTTCAACATTAAAATCGGGATATGAACTCAAAAATGAACTTCTAGAATATCAGGCTGATTTTTACAAAGAAACATCTGAACTAGCCCGGAATGACCAGGTGAAAGCTTATGTTTTTGATGGAGGAATTGATTTGACCAAAGCCAATAATTTTCTCGGCATTCTGGCTCAACATCAGATTAAAACCTATCGACTTGCTGAGGGAATATCGATTGATAATCATGAGTATTCGGCACAAAGTTCCTATATCGTTCCACTGGATCAAAAACAGCTAAGGCTTATTAAAGGAATATTTGAAAAATCAACATCCTTTACGGACAGCCTGTTTTATGATGTATCGGCATGGACGTTCCCCTTGGCTTTTGACATGGAATACGGTACTCTTGAAGGAAAATTGTATAAAAACAGCTTACTGGGGGATCAAATTACGGAACTCCCTTCACTTTCAGGCAGGGTCGTTGAAAAAAGTTCTTATGCTTATCTTATGAACTGGGATGATTATAACTCATATAAAGCCTTATATATGATTTTAAAAAACAATCTTAAAGTAAAGGTTGCGTTGAAAGCTTTCTCAACTAATGAAGGCATTAGCCATAGACCTGGCACAATACTTGTCCCAGCCCGGAATCAATCTAAAACAGAAGATCAGGTATACGAGATCCTTCGGAAAATCTCTGCAAAATGTAAAATCAATTTCAGCGGTGTCTCATCCGGGTTCAACCAGGACGGGATAGATTTAGGAAGTCCGAATATGGTCAATCTGGAAAAACCTAAAGTTATGATGCTAATTGGCAATGGTGTTTCATCTTATGAAGCCGGAGAAGTCTGGCATTTGCTTGATAACCGTTTTGGAATTCCTATTTCCATGATTGATATTGATAGATTTAATCGCATAAACCTATCACGGTACAATACTATTATCCTGGTGAATGGAAATTATTCAGGAATATCCGATAGCTCAAGAGAAAAACTGGAGCAATGGATTAAGAATGGGGGTACTGTAATTGGGACAAAAAATGGCTCAAAATGGTTGATCGATCAGAAACTCGCCCATATTAATTTGAAAAAAGCGAACAGGGATACGTTGACATCAAAAAACTATGGAGACATGTATCAATATATTGGAGCCCAAAATATTGGAGGCTCTATATTTGAAACTAGACTTGATCTTTCGCATCCTCTTTGTTTTGGATATCCGGACACGTATTTAAGCATTTTCAAAAACAATAAATTGTTCTTCGAAAAATCTAAGAATCCTTATAACAATCCTGTTCTATATACTAATGATCCATTGCTCAGCGGGTATGTTTCAAAGGAGAATAACGAACTTATAAAAAACTCCTCAGCAGTAATTGTAAGTTCCGTTGGAAGTGGCAAAACTATTTGCTTTAGCGACAATCCAAATTTCAGGGCTTTCTGGTACGGTACAAACCGGTTATTTCTGAATGCTATTTTTCTGGGGAATTTGATAAGCAGTTCATCAGCCAGGTAACCGACAAATATTTATTACACTTTTATATCCTGAAAGTCTATTTATTAGCTCCTGAAAATCCGCCATGGGGATGAGTCCGGTAATTCTACAGTTTTCTTCATACTTCTGGTCTGAGATTTTAAAATCATATTGCTGCAGAACATGCATTACATCGTTTATACCTTCATAGCTGAAATCAATATTGATTTTAGTTTTCGGAACCTTTTCTATGATGGTTGCTTTGGATAAAGCTTCTTTAGAGGCAGTTTTATAAGCATTGATCAAACCGCTCTTACCTAACTTAGTACCTCCAAAATATCGAACAACTATGACCAGGACATCTGTAAGTTGAAAAGATCTAATTTGATTTAGAATAGGATCTCCGGCCGTATGGCGGGGTTCGCCATCATCATAAGCTCTGAAATGCAAATCATTATTCCCTATTACATATGCAAAACAATGGTGTCTGGCACTATAATGCTCCTTTTTTACCGATTGGATAAGCTGTTTAACTTCATCTTCGTGATTTACGGGATAAGCGAGAGCAATAAATTTACTGCCTTTATCTTTATATAATCCTTCAGACATTTCTTTTATGGATAAATATTTATCCTTCATCGTTCAATTGCAGAAATTTCTCAGCTTCACTTTTTACAGGAACATAAGGATCAGTTTTTAAGGCCAGCTTATAATACTTTCTGGCATTTTTATCATCATCCTGATCAATTGCAATCCTAGCCATACCCGTATATATCAAACTCAAGTAATGGTTATCATCTCTCCCCATCTCCTCATATTTTTCAAGTGCTATTCTAAGATAATACCTGGCCGCTTCTATCTTATCAAGTTGTTCTGAGATTAACCCGGAAAACAAATTTCCAGCCATTTGATAGTAGGTATTATTGTGGTTTATCAGTGAATCGATCATATCTCTGGATATAGTGTCATTGTTATTATTATAGATCAAAGATTCAATATATAAACATTTAAACTTGTAATTGCCTGGAAAACGGTCGACAAGAATTTGTGTATAGGGTAATGCCATATCTGGTTTATTCTCATATCTGAGGTATATATGAAAAAGATAAATGAAGGCTTCGCGTTGCATGAACACGCCCTCTTCTGTAGCTACCTTTAATTGTTCGAGACCCATATCCATA
The DNA here is from genome assembly GCA_964389805.1 of uncultured Roseivirgaceae bacterium. Lineage (GTDB taxonomy): Bacteria > Bacteroidota > Bacteroidia > Cytophagales > Cyclobacteriaceae > JAGTVG01. The sequence continues at coordinate 19,423 of CAYMFU010000131.1, forward strand.
TCACCGCTCATAAATACCCATAAAAATGTCTTATAAAATGGATGCAATTCAGGAAATTTCTCCCGATAATAATTATATACGCCACTCGAAAAATAAAAATCCGGGAACTTTTCTTTAAGTGTAAATCCTAGCTTTAATGAATTATAAGCTTTTTTCGCAGATCCTACCGCTTTCATCCGCTGCCCAACACTATTATAAAAATCTGCAAGGAGGCCATATCCCGCCATTATATAAAATTCTCCTTCTTCCTTCAAGTCCTCATTTTCCTGAAATGGTTCAGCCAGTTCAATAGCTGTTTCCAACTCTTTCAGGTATTCAATATATGGATCGGTATCTTCTTTAAAGGGTCTATCCCTCCAGTAAAGGATCATTGATCTTAGTAAATGATTCGCCGGATGATTTCCAAGCTGGTTTTCCAGGGTATCTATTTCCAGATAGGCAGTATCAAATTCAAAATTATAAATATGATCTATAGCCCTGTTCATGCGGTCGATCAGCATGCTGTCTTCAAGTAAAAATTCTTGAGCAATGGAATTAGAAATATTGGTCGTAATCAATAAAAATATTAGAACAAGTTTCATAAATACGTATTACGAAAAATACAAAATAATATCTTGATAGGAAATTAGAAATATAGCAATTATGGCCAGGACCATTCCAATTATATTTGGTTTGATCAACTTTTCATTAAATATAAAGAAAGCGGCCATACTTGATGATACGATAATTCCAATATTCAGGATAGGATAAACTACTGCCCCGTTATTATTAAAACTTGACAAGGTCAATAATAAGAAATAAAGACTGAAATAATTGGGGATTCCTAAATAGATTCCACCTAAAAGGTCTTTTTTATTGATTTTTTCTCTTCTAAGAATTAAAATAATAGCACCTGAAATGAAGGCTGAAGCAAAAATGATAACAGGAAGTACAGGTTTTTGGGCAGAAGTGATCAGGAAGGCATTTATATAATTTAGTGAAGTATCGATAAGCCCCGTACTAAGAAAGACGAACGCAGGAATTAATAACAAGTACTTTCTGGTCCAGGTGAACTTTCCAGCGCCTTTTGGTCTGATTGAACATAAAATAATAGATGCAATTCCGAATATCAATCCAGTAAAATTGAAAATATCAAATTTTGTGCCCCCTAATTTCAAAACATAGATGCTGAAAATTACGGGTATCAACATGGACATCTTTGAAGATATGGTTGCAACGGCTACATTATATTTCTGGGTAGTGATAGCCATTAGAAAAAATGTTAAAATAAACAGAGCTCCCAGAGCTATAGGAAATAAAATCCATGATTCAAAAAGGATAAATGTATTTTCTAATAAGATTCTGCCATAGAAAAAAATCCCGGTTAGAACACAAACCAGGTAATTGATCACAATAGCATTTAAGGTATTAATTCCCATCCTGGAATAGGACCTAAAAGAAAGAAATATCCCAATATTCATTATGATTGTCAGAATGAGGTATCCCATTGGTACTAAATAATCGAATTCTCATAAACAATGATTATAAATCTTGTATTTTTATATTATCAGGAATCTATAATTCTATTTGAGCAAAATTTTGAGTGCTAAATTTGAATTTGTAATTGCAGAAGCCCTTCCGAGATTTGAATTTTCCGTTGAACAATGTCTATATAATTCACCGGAATATATAAGTCTGTGGAACGAATTTAACAATATTACTTTCCTAATTGTCAATTCAGAAAAGCGGAAAATCGCTGCCCGGATCAATTTTCAGATTAAAGAAACTACAGCGGTCAGCATAACCACAGCACCATTTGGTTCTCTTTCCATCTCTCAGGGTGTTGATTTTGAGACTTTAAGTGATTTCATGGATTATATAGAAACTCATTTACGGTCAAAAGGTATCCGGGAAATAATAATCAAACACTATCCGGGAATTTATTATCCGGAATCATTTGAAAAGGTAATTTCTACACTTGCTTTGAATGGATATAAGACATCATTGATTGACCTAAATCAGATCATAAAGATATCTAATGATCCATTTGAATCGCTCATACACCCGATGGAGCTTAGGAACCTGAACAAATCTAAAAAAACTGGTATCATATTTACTAAACATTCAAACACTGAAGCTGAAATGGTGTTTAATGCTATAGAAACTTTCAGAAACGATAGAAAGATTCCTGTAAATATAGATTTTAACTCCCTTATGCGTTTAATTGATAAATTCCCTTATCATTATAAATTCTTTTCTGCATCGATGGAAGATGAAATGGTGTCTGCTACAATTTGTGTTAAGGTGAAAGATTCGATTCTATATAATTTTTTACCCGCCCATAACAGCGCCTACAATAAGTTTAGCCCTTTAATATTTTTATTGGAACAGGTTTATAAATATGCATCAGGCCATAAGATGAAATATATTGATCTGGGTGTTTCTTCTGTTAATAATAAACCTCAGATGGGTCTTATCAGGTTTAAAGAAAGACTTGGCAGCAAATCCGTCAGTAAGCTTACTTTTCTAAAAGAAATTTGATAAATAAATGATTGATTTTATAAAAAAATCTACCTGGTCATTTTCCTCCATAATTATAAAATCAATATGCTCACTGGCAACCAATAAATTGTTTGCAATATATTTCGGAACAACCGGGATTACATTACTGGCACACTTCCAGAATCTAATAAGTTTGATCACTCAGGTACCTAATGATGGCATCAACAGGGGAATTATAAAATATTGGTCAGAGGGGGATATATCTCATCTGCAAAAACAAAAATATTTCAAGGCAGGATTTATATTAAATTTTGGAGTACTTGCAATATCCCTTACTTTGATTTATCTATTCCGGTCTTATTTTTTCCGGGAATTTAACTTTAGCTTCAGTAGTACGATGATAATTCTTTCGATTATTGGCATAGTGCTTTATATAGTTCATTTATTTCTCCTTTCCATCATTCTTTCCTTTCAACGAATTAAGGTATATGCTATAATCAATGCTCTTGGATCCATACTGGTGGTAATTGTCATTCTAATTGTCGCCCCAAAAAGAAATTTAAACTATGCTCTTTTATTTTACATATTGGCACAAAGTATGGCAGTTGTATTTTCACTTGTTTATGGATTTCTGAATGGAATATTATTGCCCCTGACGGGTCGGATATCAATGAAAGACTATGGAAAGCTCGGTGAATTTATCTTAATGGCTCTTAGTATACTGTTTTTTGGCAAGGTGACGGATTTTATTATCCGGGATTATGCCATTCAGTCATTTGGGATGCTTCACACCGGACTCTGGCAATCAATAGTAAAACTATCAGACGGATACATGATGTTGTTTATCAATACAGTAGGGATCGTTTATTACCCGCAGGTATCTTCCTTGATCTTAAATACAGACCATTTACGCCAGTATTTGCGGGATGTACTCAAGATCGTAATTATTATCAGTGCCATAGGCCTCGTCCTGATATATATCCTTCGGAAACCTTTATTGATTCTATTATATAACAGGGAATTCGTACCTGCCGGGGACTTAATGCCTTTACAATTCGTTGGAGATTTTTTCTGCATAATTGCATACTTATTAACGTATATCATCTCTGCCCAGGCAAGAACACGGACATTTATAATTCTACAAGCCGCCTCAGCTGTATTTTATCTATTTCTGGTCTACCTACTGTCATCCAGCCTGGGGATAGAAGGCATTCCCGCGGCTCATGCTGTCAGATACTTTGTTTTAGTAATAATTCTAATAATTTTGAACAAACGTATTATCTTCTAATGTCATCGCCATTAATCACCATAATCTGTATAAGCCATAACCATGAAAAGTATCTTTCGGAAGCTGTAAACTCCGTAATAAATCAATCTTACCAAAATATAGAGACCATAATCGTGGATAATGGAAGTCGTGATGATTCTCAAAAACTCATCAAGAAACTAGCCTCAGATCATCCGGGTATTAAAATGATTCTGTTGAATGAAAATTTGGGAAATTGTAGGGCATTTAATCTTGCTTTGGCAGAATCGGCAGGTGAATATATCATTGATCTTTCTGCTGATGATGTACTTCTCCCCGACCGGACAGAAGAAGGTTTAAATAGTTTTAAGGAATATGGCCAGGAATATGGCATAAACTTCACAGATGCTGTATATATTGATAATTCAGGTAAAATTTTAGGTCAGCATTATAAAAGAGATGAAAAAGGGCAGCTTAAAGATCACGTACCGGAAGGAAATGTATATGCCGACTTATTGGCAAGATATTTTATTTGTACCCCTACTATGATGATACGAAAATCCGTGTTTACTCAATTAGGGGGATATGACGAAAATTTAACCTACGAGGATTTTGATTTTTGGATCAGATCGGGGAAAATCACAAAATATTGTTACACAGACAAAATCCTTGTCAAAAAAAGGGTTTTAGAAAATTCTCTTTCCTCAAACCAATATAAACAAAATAGCAATATGTTAAGATCCACCTATCAGGTTTGCCTGAAGGCAGAAGAACTGAATGAATCTGAATCAGAAACAAAAGCTCTTTGCCAAAGAAGTAAATTTGAGTTCAGAAAAGCTTTTTTTTCATGGAATTTTCGGGAAGCTTATGGTTTTTCAACCATCCTGATCAGGAATTTGAAACCAGGAATTCAGCGTATGCTATTTTTTCTTATTAATGGCTTGTTAAAACTCGCCCATTAAATATAAGAAAATCCCTTTATTATTTAATATTCAGAGAAGATATATCAACGCCGGTTATCATCGTCAATGATCATACTTACATAACTGTCGTATCTGGTCTCAGATATTTCCTCACGCTCCAGGGCATCCAAAATAACACATCCCGGTTCGTTGATGTGCAGACAGTTCTTAAATTTGCACTCGCCCAATTTATCCCTCATCTCAGGGAAATAATGACTTATCTCCCATGATTCCATATCAATCAAACCAAGTTCCTTTATTCCTGGGGTGTCAATAACATAGGTGTTCTCTTCAAGTTCTATCATCTGGGCAAATGTAGTCGTATGCTTTCCTTTATTGGCAAAATTCGAGATCACATCAGTCGGCAACTGAAGGTCAGGATTTATCCGGTTTAAAATAGTGGATTTCCCTACACCTGAGTGCCCTGACATGAGTGATTTCCGGCCAGTTAACCATGATTTTACTACATCCAGATCTTTGTCCTTTTCAGCTGAGATCAGGATATTTTCATACCCGATCTCATCATAAACTCTGGACAGATAGTCATGCAGATCTTTCAACGCATCATTAAGAAGATCTGATTTATTGAAAATAATTTTGGCTGGTATCCTGAAAGAATCGGCTGATACTAGGTACCTGTCAATAAATCCCACCGAAGTTCTGGGGTAGGTAAGACTTGCTACCAGTAAGGCTTGATCAATATTGGCTGCAATAATATGTCCCTGGCTTGATTTTTTAATAGATTTCCTTATAATATAATTGGTTCTAGGTAATATTTCATATATGATCCCCTCCTCATGCTGATCGATAGAAAATCTGACCTGATCCCCTACGGCTATGGGATTGGTGGTCTTTATCCCCTTCAGTTTTAACTTACCTCTCAACCTGCATCGAAACAATTCACCAGATTCAGATTTAACATCATACCATGATCCTGTAGATTTTAATACCAAGCCCTCTATGCTCATGATAAGATTGTCTTTAAATTTACCAAAATGGCATTAGTAGAACCGAGATTCTCATTAACATATAATCTGCTGGCATGGCGGGCTCTGGTATAAAATGCTTCATCCATGAGCAAATCATTCATTACCCGCTTAAGCATAATTGGATCAGAAACTTCAAATGCACCCCCTCCTTTTATTAAAGCCTGGACCTCATGATATTTTTTATTCAATTTGCCTTTGCCTATTATTACGGGCTTACCGTAAGTTGCGGGTTCCAATATATTATGTAATCCCTCACCAAATGCTCCTCCTACGTATGTAATATCTGCATATTTATAAATGGAGGATAACATACCAATATTGTCAATGATAAGTACTTGAGCATCCTCTAATCCATTGCCAATATTACTATATCTTAGAGTTTTTACTTGTATTTTTTCTTCAATATAGGTGATCTCTTCTTCGCTTATGTTATGTGGAGCGATTACAAATCTCAAATCATGATGATGCTTAATATACTGTATCCATAAATTTATATCTTTTGACCAGGTACTCCCCAGCACGACCAGGCGACAGTTTCCTTTAAAATCTTCAACGAATTTAAGTGGAGTGTGTTTCTTCAAAATTGTATTTACTCTGTCGAGTCGCGTATCGCCACTTATTATAGCATTCTCTAGCCCTACACTTTTCAATAATTCCAGCGTTTCCTCATTCTGAACAAAGAAAAAATGAAATTTACTAAGCATACGCCTGTAAAATGATCCATAAAACTTAAAAAATACCTGATCTGGCCGTAATATAGTAGATACCGAAAACACTGGAATATCTTTTTGATTGCATGCATTTAAATAATGGTACCAGTATTCATATTTAATAAAAAAAACAGCCGCGGGATTTAAAACATCTAAAAGAGATTTGGCATTTGATTCAGTATCTTCCGGTAAATAAAAAATACCATCCGCAATTGGATTATCCTTTTGATACTCATATCCGGAAGGTGAAAAAAAAGAAACGAAACGCTGATATTGCGGATACATCTCTTGTATTGCTTCTATCAATGGCAGAGCTTGTTCGAACTCCCCTAATGAAGCACAATGGAACCAGAGGTTTTTTTCTTCTTTAATCAGTTTATCTTCTATTGAATTGAACGCCCGTTGTCTTCCGGCTATAAGGAGTTTTGCCTTGGCATTAAAATTTGAGTACACTAAAAGTAGCAGGTTAAATATACGATTCAGTATGTTGTATATAATGAGCCCCATGAATGGCAAAATACAAAAATAATCCCGCCAGAAGCGGGATTAAATATTTTTTTTTAGTGGGTCGACAGATAATCCGCTACCCCTGATGAAGTGGCTTTCATAGCATCCTTTCCTTCTTCCCAGTTCGCTGGACATACCACGCCATGTTCTAATGAGAAATGCCATGCATCTACAATTCTGAGCGTATCATCAATATTCCTGCCAAGTGAATCGAAATTTACATATTCATGACGGACAATTCCTTCTTTATCAATGAGGAATGTCCCCCTGTGTGCAACAGGTGCACCTTCAAAAACCAGTTCCCCTTCTTCATTATAATCATATTCGCCAGCCAAAACACCAAAGTTATCAGTTATGGTTTTGGAAGCATCTGCAACTATTGGATAGGTTACTCCCTGGATCCCTCCCTGTTTTCTAGGCGTGTTTAACCATGCAACATGTGATTCAGCAGTATCTGTGGATACCGCAACAACAGCAACTCCCCTTTTTTCAAACTCAGGAAGTTTTTCCTGAAAGGCAAGTATCTCTGTAGGACAAACATAAGTGAAATCCTTAGGATAGAAAAAGAAAATTACTTCCTGCTTTCCTATAAATTGCTCAAGGGAATAATCTTCAACAATTTGATTCCCGTTGATAACGGCGTGCGCTTTAAATAATGGTGCTTTTTTACCTACTATTGACATGTTCTTAATAATTTACTTTTGACATTTATTTTATATGTATTTTTCTTTTAGGGTCAATTTTTTCAGCTTCAATCCTTAAACTTATCTTTCTAACTTTTAAATTTCTGATTTCCTTGTCATCCATATACCTATTGATCAGTTCATTCAATGAATCATCTTTGAAATCAATAATTTCATTCGTTTTGGTAATGTAAATGTGACTATGAGCTGCTGTCTCCCCATCGTATCGCATCAGTCCATCAGAAGTAGCTACCTTATGTATTAATCCGGCATTTACTAAACTTTCAAGGGTTTTATATACGGTACCCAGGGAAATACTGGGATTAACTTTTTTCACATGCTTGTATACTTCTTCAGATGAAGGATGGTCCAAATGCTCATATAAAGTACTCAAAATAACAATCCTCTGTTGCGTAGCTTTCAGCCCTGCTTCTTTGAGATTTTGAGCAATTTGATCAGTCGGCGACATCTATATATAATAATTATTATTAATTAGTAATAATTACTAACAAAGATAGAGCAATTGGATTTAAAAGTAAAGGATCTTGCATTAAAAAAAATTAAATATGGAATTTGAGAAAAGGTATTGAATTAAAAAAATCCCACTGGCCTGCCTATTGCAGGCAGGCCAGTGGGATAATATTATAACTGGGCTTCTAACTTTTTCAATAGAACACTTTTAGGGACAGCCCCGATCTGTTTATCAACAATTTCTCCATTCTTGAAAATTAACAGGGTAGGGATACTCCTTATCCCAAATTGTGCCGATACAGTTGGATTATTATCTACATCTACTTTCCCGATTAAGGCTTTACCATCATAATCCTTTGCAAGATCTTCAACTACCGGACCAATCAGTTTACAAGGCCCACACCACTCAGCCCAGAAGTCGACCAGAACAGGTTTTTCAGTTCCCAAAATTTCCTGATAATTGCTATCTGTAATCTCAATAGGTTTGCTCATTACTATTTTTTTTAAATCGTATAATTAAACTTTTGCAAATATAATTTTAAAAATTGAGGTGAAATTCAAAATAAAGATATAAATCTGAATTTGTAAATTATATGACATCCCTTAATGCATCAAAATCTTATATTCCATTCCAGGCATTGCCTCTAACTCCACAATAAGGTCATCTGTAATCCCTATCCTTATCTTCCTTGAAAACATATCCACCTTGAAATTTTCATTTCTATCGGAAATGTTAAATAATAAAGAACCCTTCCCGGGATTGCTCTCAGCTATTTCTGTCATCTTAGATATGAATGATTCGGTTATATCGCCGACATCAACAAACAACTCTATCCCATCCAGGTATTTCTCCCTTACTTCATTTAGCAGATCAATTTCCTGAATTTTGAATTCGAGTTCATTCTCATTCCATTTTCGTGGAGCTATTATACCACGAATGAACAGGAACCAATCCGTCTCAAAATATTTCTTAAACTTCAGATAATTATCCGAGAATAGATAAAAAGAATAGGTTGACTCATAATCCTCAAAGGTAAGGATGCCAAAAGGATTACCTTTCTTTGTAACTCTATGTGCATAACCTGATACGATCCCTCCTAATCTTATTTCCTTACCCTTCAGGTTGCCCAGATCACTAAACTCTCCTAAATGTGTATTGCAAAAATGCTTCAGTTCAAATTTATATTGATCCAGTGGATGCCCCGAAATATAGAAACCTACAACATCTTTTTCAATTTTAAGTTTTTCTATATTGGTAAATGGTTCGCATTGTTCAATCCTGGGTAAAGGAAGGCTCTCACTTGAGCTGCCACCGAATAAGGATTGTTGAGATGCATTTTTTTCAGCTTGTAATTTATTACCGTATTTAATGGCTTTTTCAATCAGGCTGGTATTATTATCGTCTGAATGCAGGTATTGTTTTCTGTGGATATCGCCAATGCCATCAAAAGCGCCAGACATAACCAGGCTTTCAAATGTCTTTTTATTAGCATTCCGCAGGTTTACCCTACCGGCAAAATCAAAAATATCAGAATATCCACCATGTTCTTCTCTTTCTATTATGATAGCTTCAACCGCTGCATCTCCAGTTCCTTTAATCGCCCCAAGTCCAAACAGGATTTCATCTTTTTCATTTACCGTAAATGACGTGCTACTCTGATTTATATTCGGGCCAAGCACTTTAATCCCCATTCGCCGGCACTCATCCATGAAGAAGGTGATCTTATCTATGTTACTTTGATTATGTGACAAGACCGATGCCATATATTCTGAAGGATGGTGGGCTTTCAGGTATGCCGTTTGATAAGCGACAACAGAATAAGCAGCTGAATGCGACCTGTTAAATCCATAGGCAGCAAATTTTTCCATAATTGAAAAAATTTCCGTGGCGTTTTTGGTACTAATGTTATGAAGTTTTTTAGCACCTTCAATAAATTCCTCCTGCATTCCACGCATAACATCCATCTTCTTTTTACCCATGGCACGGCGCAGTATATCCGCTTTCCCTAAAGTGAACCCTGCGATTATCTGGGCCGTTTGCATGATCTGTTCTTGATAAACCATGATCCCATACGTGTTCTTCAGTATGGGTTCAAGCAGTTCATGAGGATATTCAACTTTTTCCCTACCATGTTTTCGATTGATGAAATTAGGGATAAAGTCCATTGGGCCTGGCCGGAAGAGAGCATTCATGGCAATCAGATCTTCTATATCCGTTGGTTTCAATTCTTGAAGATATTTACGCATCCCGGCAGATTCAAACTGAAAAGTTGCGATAGTATCCCCCCTTTGATATAATTCGAAGGTCATTTCATCATTAAATGAGATGTTGTCGATATCTATATCAATGGATTTAGATTTACGTATGATCTCAAGCGCATCTTTTATTATACTCAAGGTCTTTAAACCAAGAAAGTCCATTTTCAGCATTCCGGCATCCTCAATCACCTTTCCATCGAACTGGGTAATCCATAAATCCGTATCCTTTGATGAAGAAACTGGAATATAGTTGGTAATATCGTCGGGAGCTATGATGACTCCAGCTGCATGTATACCAGAATTTCGGACAGATCCTTCAAGTTTCTCTGCCAGGTTTAAGACATTGGCTTTCTCATCACTCCCTTTTTTAATTTCAGCAAGCTCTTTCACCTCTTTAAAAGCCTGTGACAATGATACACCCGGTCTCTCAGGTACAAGTTTAGCTAATGTATCTGCTTCTGAAAGAGGAAGATCCAAAACCCTGGCCACATCACGGATTGCCATTTTAGCAGCCATTGTACCATAGGTTATGATTTGGGCAACCTGATTATGGCCATACTTGTCCACTACATAATCAATTACTTTTTGCCGGCCTTCATCATCGAAATCCGTGTCAATATCAGGCATTGATACACGCTCAGGATTTAAAAATCGTTCAAAAAGAAGATTGTACTTAATAGGATCAATATTCGTGATACCGATACAATAAGCCACGACAGAACCTGCTGCGGAACCTCTACCAGGCCCGATCATAACCCCTATATTCCTTCCGGCATTGATCATATCGGATGTAATCAGAAAATACCCTGCAAAACCCATCGTATTTATGATATTGAGCTCATGATTTATGCGATCTTCAATATCTTCTGAAAATTCAGAATATCGCTTTTTTGCTCCCTGAAAAGACAAGTGCTTCAAATAAGCATCGGCATCTACGTATCCTTTTGGGATGGGAAAATTAGGCAGTAATATATCCCTCTTCAGATTTGGGCTGAAGCATTTATCGGCGATCTCATTTGTAAAATCCAGAGCCTGCGGTGCATCTATAAATAACTGCTCCATTTCTTCAGTTGATTTGAAATAGAACTCATCATTAGGAAAGCCAAAGCGATATCCCTTCCCATCGCCAATGGGTGTTGATTTCAGATCTCCGGTGTTGACGCATAAAAGTATATCATGTGCTTCCGCATCATCTTTTTCTACATAATGAGAATCGTTAGTAGCTATGGCATTAACTTTATGCTTCTTGCTCCATTTTAAAAGGACCTGGTTAACATCTTCCTGGCTTTTCCCTGTATTATCAATATCCTGCAGATTGTGACGCTGCAATTCGATATAATAGTCTTCACAAAACAGATCAAGCCACCATTTGAATTCCTTCTCAGCCTCCTCTTCCGATTTCCATAATATTGCCTGTGGAACAATTGCACCAATGCAACATGAAGTAGCAATAAGTCCTTCATGATACTTTAATATTAATTCTTTGTCGATGCGTGGCCATTTACTATACAATCCTTCAGTATAGCCCAATGAACAAAGTTTCATCAGGTTTTTATATCCAATTTCGTTTTTTGCAAGTAAGAGCTGATGATACCGGTTGTCTCTATTTTCTTTACTGAAGGATTTTTTATGCCTGTCTTCAACAACATAGAATTCGCAGCCAATTATGGGTTTGACATTATACTTATTGGCTTCCGCCACGAATTTAAAAGCCCCGAACATATTACCATGATCAGTCAGTGCAACAGCACTCATCCCATCATTATAAGCTTTTTGAACCATATCTTTTATTGAAGCCGCTCCGTCAAGGAGAGAATATTGGGTATGGCAGTGCAAATGGTTAAACGATGGCATATGTTATTTCACAAATGGTATATAAACCAGCTTTTTAGTTTCAAAAAAAGATTCTTTAAAATAGTCCTTCAAATCAATGAGTTTATACTGCACTTTTAAGGCTTTCAATTCCTCAGTTAAATCTCCACCTTTTAAATATAGGATTCCATTAGGTAATTCATTTGTAAAACTGGAAATAATTTTTGATTTTGTCCATGTATAAAATAGAGTAATTTTCGTAACTGCCCTGGCGGTAATAAAATCATATTTTTCTGTCAGGTTTTCTACCCGATCACATACTGTTTTAACATTCTTTAATTGTAAATCCTGGCATATATTATCCACTACTTTTATTTTCTTTCCTATGGAGTCCAGTAGAGTAAATTCAACTTCCGGGAAACAGACAGCAAGCGGTATCCCCGGAAATCCGCCACCCGTACCTACATCCAATACCCTGGTCCTTGATTTAAACTCAATGATTTTAGAAATAGCCAGGGAATGAAGAATATGTCTTTCATAAAGTGAATCTATATCCTTTCTTGAAACTAGGTTTATCCTTTCGTTCCATGAGGCATAAAGTGGACCTAATTTATTTAAAAGATCGACCTGGTGGTCCGATAGGTGGGGAAAATATTTTAATACCAGCTCGGGATTATCCAATTTACTTCTATATATGACGTTCTTTCCCTTTAACAATATCATAAAGCAACTCCCTGGCACGATGTAATTGTGCTTTTACGGTCCCCAGGGGTGCCTCAAGTTCTGTTGCTATCTCCTCGTAAGAGAGCTCTTCAAAATATCTTAATTTGACCAGGCGCTGGTATTTTGGTGGCAATTTTGTAACAAAATCACGGATCAGGCCTATTTTTTGCTTTTTTATTGCCTCTTCTTGTGGGTTAAGATTCCTGTCCTGAACATCAATACTGATCGTTTCACCATCATCATCTTTATATGAAGAATCCAGACTCAGGGTTTCAAGCTTTTTCTTCCTGATAAAATCAATTGAGTTATTTGTGGCGATCCGGAACAACCATGTACTGAAGGTATAATCTTTCTTAAAGCGGTGAAGGTTTTTAAAGGCCTTAGCAAAAGCTTCAATGGTAAGATCCTCGGCATCATCAACATTACGGACCATTTTGAGGATCATATGATATACTGGCTTTTTATATCTTTTCAATAATTCGGCATAGGCAGTCTCATCATTTTTGATAATGGCCCTATCGATCAAATTAAAATCTTCAATCGCCTTTTCTGAAAACTCTTTGCCTAATTCCATCTGACTTTCCTAGCTGTAAATGCTCTTAATGAAAATACAATCAAGTATGAAATATACACAAAATCCATAAACCACAAACCCCAAATTTCATATTTAACTTTAAGGATCTTTGTGAATCTATCATACACCCATAATAATAACAACAACTGCATAGAAAAAAGGGCAGCTGTCCAATAAATATTATAAGTTAGTATTAATAAAGACAAACCAGTAATCCAAAATAATATCTTACTGAAAGAAAAAAGCCCGATCAAAAACTTATGTTTGAATTTATATAACTTACCAACGGATATATGTCTTATCTTTTGGGTTATAAATTCACTCAGTGTATTCTTGGGTTCAGATATTATTACACTTTCTGGCTCGAGTACAACCACCGTGTTTTTCGATGTTGAATAACGGTTGACGAACAGATCGTCATCACCTCCGGTTACTTTCAAAAACTTATTAAATCCTTTCTTTGATAAGAAGAAGGACCTTTTGTATCCTATATTTCTTCCTACCCCCATATACGGCATCCCGAGCAGGGCCATTGTAATGTATAAAATGGCTGTTTGAAGTGTTTCATGCCTGATAAACATATTCAAGAATCCCGGATGTCTATTGTAATAAGAAAATCCAAGTACAAAATCTGTTTTTCCGTTGAACTGGCTGACCATTTTTTTAAGCCAGTTATAGGAAATCGGATCGCAGTCGGCATCAGTCAACACCAGGAGCTCATTCTTTGCTCCCTTGATTCCCAGAGTTAAAGCATATTTTTTCGCATTAATGTGCTCCGGAGTCCATTCAACTCTTACCATTTTCAACTTCGGGTCCTTTGATTGTTCTTCCAGAAGAAATTCATAGGAACCATCAGTGGACCGATCATCCACAATTACTACTTCAAAATCGACATAAGCCTGGGCTAATAATTTAGGAATGAGAACTTTTAAATTTTCAATTTCATTGTGCGCACATACCACGATGGATACAGGCTTGTCTTCAATATCTAGAACATGTTCCTTTGATCTATACCTTGATAATTTAATTAAGGATAGTATGTTCAGCAAGATGGTAACAAATGATGAAAGGCAAAATATAATAAATAAGATTTCTAAAGTCATTTTAGAGAAAAATCATCCTGATTGAAGGATCAAAGATAATCTTATATTTTAGAATTTTTTGGGGATAAAATATATTTTTGTGATAAATTATTTCGCTTGGATGATATATAAGATTAATTCAGTTGATCCTAAGTCAAAGGCCCGCACAGGACAATTTATTACAGAGAGAGGAGCCATAAACACACCTATATTTATGCCTGTCGGGACAGCGGGTACCGTAAAAGCCATACATCAGCGGGAACTATACAATGACATTGAGGCAGAGATAATTCTGGGAAACACCTATCATTTATATCTTCGTCCTGGGACGGAAGTCCTCCGTAATGCTGGCGGATTACATAGATTCATAAACTGGGATCGTCCAATACTTACAGACAGTGGAGGATACCAGGTGTACTCTTTAGCTGAAAATCGAAAAATCACTGAAGCGGGCGTCACATTCAGAAACCATATTGATGGATCAAAACACAGTTTTACACCTGAATCAGCCATCGATATACAAAGAGAAATAGGAGCAGATATCATCATGGCATTCGACGAATGCACTCCTTACCCATGTGAATACTCTTATGCGAAGGATTCAATGGACATGACCCACCGATGGCTCAGAAGATGCTGCGATCATTTTGACAGCACTTCAGATAGATATGGATATAAGCAATCTCTATTCCCTATTGTTCAGGGAAGTGTTTATCCCGATCTTCGCAGGAGTTCAGCAGAAACAATCGCTTCATACGGGAGAGCAGGAAACGCAATTGGCGGATTATCGGTAGGGGAACCAGCTGAAGAAATGTATGAAATGGCTGGTCTGGTTTGTGACATACTCCCCTCAGACAAACCCCGATATCTTATGGGTGTTGGGACCCCTGAAAATATCCTGGAATGTATTTCTTTGGGTATTGATATGTTTGACTGTGTGATGCCTACCAGAAATGCAAGAAATGGCATGTTGTTCACTACCGAAGGAATAATTAACATCCGGAATGAGAAGTGGAAAAATGAATTCTCAGCTTTGGATCCAGGATTGGATGGATATGTAAGTAATCAATATACAAAAGCTTATTTGAGGCATCTGATACTAAGCAAAGAAATATTAGGGTCCCAGATAGCCAGTTTACAAAATCTTTCGTTATACCTTTGGCTTGTCAGGCAAGCCCGCATCCATATTGAAAAGGGCGATTTTACAGCTTGGAAAAATAAAATGGTGCGGAAAGTTTCACAGAGACTTTAAAGTATGATAATCAGGATTGTAGATAAATTTATCGTTAAAAAGTTCATTAGCGCATATTTTTTTGTTGTCGCTATCCTGCTTTCCGTTATCGGTGTTATCCAGATTACTGAAAAAAATGATAAGATTATCAAGCATAATCTGTCCTTTATGGATATGACCGAATATTTGCTTGATTTTTTCCCATATGTCGGGAATATGATCACACCCATCACAACCTTTATTGCTGTGGTTTTTGTTACCGCTAAAATGGCAGGACATTCTGAAATTATTGCTTTATTGAGTTCAGGAATTAGTTTCAGAAGGCTTATGATTTCCTACCTGATGGGAGCTATGATCATTGCCTTATTGAACTTTTATTTAACAGGCTGGCTTATTCCAAACTCAAATAAAGACAGGATCGCTTTCGAAATTCAATATTTTGAAAATCCTTACCATTTCAGTGACAGGGACATACACATCAAGATTGGACCTGAATCGTATTTCTACCTTGAGAGTTACAACAATCAATCCAAGATAGGATATAAATTTACCCTCGAAACAATTTCCGACCACCAGTTGCATGAAAAATTATCCTCACAACGAATTGAATGGAAGGAAGAAACGCAATCATGGGAACTTAATACCTGGGAAAAGAGAACATTTAATGGCCTTGAAGAACTTTATATAAAAGGCAAATATCTTGATACGGTGCTGAATATTACACCAAAAGATTTTGAAAATGACTGGCGTTTGTTTGAAACCTTGACAATCAATGAATTAAACAGCCACATCAGGTTATTGAAATCGCGTGGCGCTGATGACGTGATCTTATATGAAGTAGAAAAATATACAAGATATGCCTCTCCATTTACTGTAATCTTATTGACTTTCATAGGATTGTTTGTCTCAGCCAGAAAAGCAAGAGGTGGCACCGGATTTCAGATTGCGCTCGGTTTTTTAATTTCTTTCATATACATTCTCTTTTTCTGGTTTAGTAAAACATTAGCTGAAGCTGGGGGCCTGCATCCCGCACTGGCCATATGGATACCCAATATAATATTTTCAGCTATAGGCTTCCTCATTTATAAAACAGTGCCGCGGTGAGTGCATCTGCAAAGGATTATATTCAACTTCATTTTATTATTATCCTATGGGGATTTACAGCCATATTAGGGCTGTTAATTCATGTGCCTCCTCTTGAATTGGTGTTCTACAGGACCTTTCTGGCTTCCTTTGGTTTATTGATTATCATCCTATACAGAAAATTGCCCCTTCTGGTCTCCCGAATGTATATGATCAAATTTCTTGGGACCGGTTTTATAATTGCAGCACATTGGATCCTTTTTTTCGGATCGGCCAGGGTATCAACAGCGTCTGTTTGTCTTGCCGGAATGGCAACTACTTCTTTCTGGACAAGTTTGATAGAACCTTTGGTTAACAAGAGACGAATAAAAAAATTGGAAGTGTTTTTTGGTCTGATTGTGATTGCAGGCCTGTATCTGATATTTCATTTTGAATTTAACCATGCCCTTGGGCTGCTACTGGCATTAGGTTCAGCCATATTAGCTTCTTTATTTACGGTAATCAATTCACAATTCACACATTCACACAATCATCATACAATTTCCTTTTATGAAATGGCCGGGGCCAGCCTGTTAACAGGCCTGATAATTCCTTTCTACTATTTATTTGCTACAGGAAGCATAGCAGGCATAGCTATCCCATCGGCAACTGACTGGGGCTATTTGGTAATTCTGGCAATTGCCTGTACCGTATATCCATTCACTGTGTCAATAGAATTAATGAAGAGAATATCGGCTTTCGTAGTTAATTTGAGTATTAATATGGAACCCGTATATGGAATAATTCTGGCCTACCTAATATTTGGAGAAAAAGAAAGAATGAATTCCGGTTTCTACCTTGGCACCTTGATTATATTACTCTCTGTAATAATGTATCCCATTATCCGCGTCTGGTCAAATAAGAATAGAATAAAAAAAGATCCTTATAGGGCGCCTACCCAATTGAAATAATTCTCAGTAATATCGCTTTCCAGGTCAGGTTCGATATTAAACAGACCATACATTGCGGATCCAGAACCTGTTAATGAGGCATATACAGCCCCCTTTTCATATAACCTGGTTTTTACTTTTTTTAATTCGGGATACTTTTCGGTGATTGGTTCCTCAAAATCATTTTTTAGAAAGTTTTTCCAGACATCCACAGACTTAGAAGTGATGTGGGATTTAATCTCATTTTTTGGTTGGGCTGGCCTTACAGCATGATAAGCGTCTCTAGTTGATATGGACAAATCTGGTTTCAGGATACAGATGAAATACCCCTTTAAGTCCACATTGAGTTCATTCATTTGTTCACCACGGCCCTCCACCAACATGGGTTCATTATATATAAAAAAGGGACAGTCACTACCCAGTAAACCGGCATAATCTTCCAAAACACTATCATCGAGAAAAAGATCGAAAAATCCGTTCAGCATTTTTAAAGCAAAGGCACCATCCGACGAGCCTCCACCTAGTCCGGCTTCCAGCGGTATATTCTTATGAAGGTGAATAGAAACGTTAGGAAGGTTGAAATCTTTTTTAAGTAATTTATAGGCTTTAACAACCAGATTTTCATGCTTATCCCCCGGGATGTGTAATCCACTGGTCTTGAAATCAAATGTGTTGGATAGATTAATCTCAAGCACATCGCTTAAGGGTACGGGATAGAAGCAGGAGGATATATTGTGATAGCCATCGCCCCTTTTTTCAATTATATCCAAGCCCAAATTGATCTTGGCATTTGGAAAAGATATCATTTTAACTCCAGGTAATTACTTCTTCTGTAAATCTTGAATTAATTCTTCCGTCATACCTGAGGAAGAAAATCCGCCATCATGCATTAAATTTTGCATGGTCACTTTACGGGTGAGATCCGAAAACAAAGCAATAATGTAATTTGCACACTCCTGTGCGGTTGCATTTCCAAGAGGCGACATTTTTTCAGAATAATCTAAAAATGTATCAAATCCTCCAACACCTGAACCTGCAGTTGTAACCGTAGGGGATTGAGAAACAGTATTTACACGCACATGCTTTGACTTTCCAAATCGATATCCATAACTCCTTGCGATAGACTCAAGCATAGCTTTTGCCTGGGCCATATCCGAATAGTCTGGGAAAGTTCTTTGTGCGGCTATATATGAAAGTCCAACTATTGATCCCCACTCATTCATAACATCCAGCTTTTCAGCCACTTGCATAAGTTTATGAAAGGAAATGGCCGAAACATCGAGCGCTTTTATCATCCATTCGTAATTTAGATCTCCATAACTACGTCCTTTCCGAACATTCGGGCTCATTCCTATAGAATGAAGAATAAAATCAACGCCACCACCAAAATTATCCATAGCAGACTTGTACAGGTTCTCGAGATCCTCTAATGAAGTTGCATCAGCCCCAATTACAGGGGCATTGCCAATCTTTTCGGATAGTTCATGTATGATCCCCATCCTTAAGGCTATAGGTGCATTTGTCAGAACAATAGAAGCCCCTTCTTCATAAGCTCTAAGTGCGGCTCTCCAGGCTATTGACTTTTGGTCAAGCGCTCCAAAAATGATTCCTTTTTTACCTTTTAGAAGATTAAATGCCATGTATTCAAAATTTTAGTGTGCAAATGTATGAATATATTCTTGTTATTAAAACATTTTTTAGAGACTTAAAGACCTATATATGTATATATCCATTCATATAAGTAACTGCATGGCCACCCATTAAAACACGGTCACCCAGGTTTTCACATAGTAAAATTCCCCCGCGTTTGGAGCATTGCCAGGCGCTCATGTATTTTTTGTTTAATACCCCTGACCAGTAAGGAATTAGGTGCGTATGTGCCGATCCGGTAACAGGATCTTCGTCAATACCAACAGCCGGTGCAAAGAAACGCGACACAAAATCAAAATCCTTTCCCTGTGCAGTAGCGATCACTCCAATATCATTCATTTTTATGAGCTGTCTGAAATCAGGATTAAGTTTTAACACATCCTTTTCATGTTCATAAACAAGCATTAATTTTTTCCCTTTTAGTGCATATTTTGGTCTCAATCCCATAGCTTCTCCATAAATATCTTTGTTTTTTACAGTTCTTGGCTTTTGGGCAGGGAAATCCAGGTATATTAACCCGTCTTTCCGGCGTTTCACAAATAGGATGCCACTGGCAGAAAAAAACTCTATTGAGTCTTCGTTATGGCTCAAATGGCTGAACAGCACATGGGCAGTTGCCAGAGTTGCATGGCCACAGAGGTCTACTTCACTTAATGGGGTGAACCATTTTATTTCATATCCGGCATCCACTTTTACAATAAAAGCTGTCTCAGATAGGTTATTCTCCATCCCGATTGCTTGCATAATTTCATTTGGCAACCATTCCTCCAGTATGCATACAGCAGCTGGATTACCTTTAAATAATTCACTGTGAAAAGAATCTACCTGGTAAATCGGGATATTCATACAGGACTATTTTAAATAATGTGTTTTATTAAATTGAAGGTAAGATGTAGTATACTTATACATTGAATATACTTGCATTATCTGATGAAATATGAAACATAAGAAGACAGGCATATTAGTTGTTAATTTGGGAACACCTGATCATCACACGGTTCCTCATGTTAGAAAATATTTGAGAGAATTCCTAATGGATGGTCGTGTTATTGATATCCCTCATTTTAAAAGATGGTTATTGGTTAATCTTATCATAGCGCCCTTCCGTGCTCCAAAATCTGCCAAAGTTTATCAACAACTTTGGACTGAAAATGGGTCTCCACTACTTTTTTATGGTGAAGAAATTGAAAAAAAACTTCAATCGACTCTGGGAGATGAATTTATTGTAAAACTCGGCATGCGCTATCAGAATCCCTCGATAAAGACGGTGCTTGGACGATTAAAGAAATCTAACATTTCTTCTTTGATCGTATTACCTCTTTTCCCTCAATACGCTTCTGCCACGACCGGATCTATCCACCAGGAGGTAATGGAACAGATAAAAGGATGGGAAAATATTCCGGAATTACATTTTATAAATAGTTATTGCAATGATAAGGACTTCATTAAAGCATTTGCTGAAAGATCAAGGGAGGCATTAAAGGATAAGGATTTCGATTTGATGCTGTTTTCGTATCATGGATTGCCCGAAAGACAGATATTGAAAGCTTCTGTGAACAACTTTTGCAAATTGAATGATTGTTGTGCCACCTATGGGATACAAAATCAGTTCTGTTACAGGGCACAATGCTATGAAACCACGAGGTTACTCGCCAGCGAACTCGGAATTACGGATGACAAATACCAGATTGTATTTCAATCACGCCTTGGTAAGTCTCCCTGGATACAACCTTATGCCGGTGAAGTTATCAGGTCACTCCCCTCTAAAGGCATTAAAAAGGTGGCTGTAATGATGCCATCATTTGTAGCTGATTGCCTTGAAACTATTGTAGAAGTGGGATCGGAATTCAGGGAAATTTTTGAAAAAGCCGGAGGAGAAGAATGGATATTCATCGAGAGTCTTAATGATTCAAAATCCTGGATTGAAACACTTGAAAAATTGATTCGAAGGAACCTAAATTAAAATCTCCTTGATTTTATTAAGTGTGTAATCAACTTCCTCCGGAGTATTAAACTTGCTAAAGGAAAACCGAATAGTTGTTCTTTCGTTGTCTGCCTTCAAAGCATTGATCACATGTGATCCTTTTAACGCCCCACTCGCACAAGCTGAGCCTCCGGAAGCAGCGACACCATTCAGGTCAAGCTGAAACAAGATCATCTCATTTTTATCTGAAGGAGGAAGGCTGACACTAAGAACGGAATACAAACTTTCCTGAATATCTTCACTTAAGCCATTAAACTTAACATCTTTAATTATTTTCTTAAGCCCTTTGATCATCCTTGATTTCAGGGATTCAATATGCTTTCGATTTGCAGATAGCTGATCATAAGCAATTTCCATAGCTTTTGCAAGACCAACAATCCCGTATACATTTTCTGTGCCTGCCCGCATATCTCTTTCCTGCCCCCCACCCAGAATATAAGGCGGTATGCGGGTAGAAGAATTGATATACATAAAACCTATTCCCTTTGGACCATGAAATTTATGCGCTGATCCTAATACCGCATTGATATTCACTTTTTTCAGATCCAAAACATATCTTGCCATCGATTGTACAGTGTCTGATTGAAACAAAGCCTTATGTTCCTTGCATATTTTACCAATTTCTTCCAGATCAATTAGATTTCCTATCTCGTTATTAGCATGCATTAAAGACACCAGATTGTCCTTTTTTCCCTTTAAAAGATCGACTAAATGGTCTTTGTTGATGTTACCATTTTCATCAATATCGAGGAAGTGGATTTTGGTCAAGCCGATAGATTCAAAGAACTCCAGGGAATGGAGAACAGCGTGATGTTCAATAGGAGAAGTAATGACATTTTTTATATCATAGCGTCGTATTAGTCCACTCAAACTGGTATTGTCGGCTTCTGTCCCTCCGGATGTAAAAAAAATTTCTCCGGGACTGGTATTTAGAAGTTCCGCGACCTTTTTTCGTGCAGCTTCTATTGCTGATTTTGATACACGGCCATAAGCGTGGGTAGAAGAAGGATTGCCAAAACCATCTTTAAGATAGGGCTGCATGGCCTCATACACTTGTGGATCAAGTGGGGTGGTTGCAGCATTATCTAGGTAAACTTTCATTTATATCCTTGTTCAGAAATAATCTCTTTAATATCCTCTATTATTTTATTGGCCAGAATTTCCGCCTTGGACAATACATCAGATTCAGAAATGATTCTTATAATAGGCTCCGTATTCGATTTACGGAGATGAACCCATTCATTTCCGAATTCTATTTTTACGCCGTCAATAGTATTAACTGGTTGAGCCTTGTATTTGTTTTTAATACTCTCAAGGATCCCATCGACATCAATATCTGGGGTAAGTTCAATTTTATTTTTCGAAATTGAATAGTTAGGATATGAAGTCCATAAAAAAGAGGCCGGTTTCCCAAATTTAGCAAGGTAGGTCAGGAATAAAGCAATACCTACTAGGGCATCGCGACCATAGTGCAGTTCAGGATAAATAACACCACCGTTCCCCTCTCCGCCAATTACGGCATTATTTTCTTTCATGACATGAACTACATTAACTTCTCCTACGGCAGCTGGAAAATAATTGCAACCATATTTCTCAGTAACGTCAGCAAGTGCTCTTGAAGAAGACAAGTTTGAGACAGTACTTCCTTTCTTATTCTGTAATATATAATCAGCCACAGCAACCAAAGTATATTCTTCTCCAAAGGGTATGCCGTTCTCAGCGATAAGTGCCAGTCTGTCAACATCCGGATCAACTACGATACCAAGATCGAAGTTGCCCTTTTCAATTTCTCCACATATCTCGGTAAGATTCTCAGGTACGGGTTCAGGATTATGAGGGAAATGTCCATTTGGCTCAATATAATGAGCACTTATCCGGTCAACGCCAAGGGCATTGAGCAGTTTTGGGACTGCAATTCCCCCGGTCGAGTTTACACAGTCTATGGCAATTTTAAAATTCCTTTCCCTGATGGCTTCTACATCAATAAGCGGTAGTTCGAGAATTCCCTTAATATGTCTTTCAATATAATCATCTATAATCTCGTAGGAGCCAATTTTATTCTGTGTTTTAAACACAAATTCCTGTTTTTCAGAAATATCAAGGATATATTGCCCATCTTCTTCGGATATAAACTCTCCTTTTGAGTTCAGGAACTTGAGAGCATTCCAGTTAAGTGGATTGTGGCTTGCTGTAACAATTATTCCGCCACCAGCAGATTCTTTTTCAACTGCAAATTCAACCGTGGGTGTAGTAGATAATCCAAGATTAATTACATCGATTCCCAGATTTCGCAATGTATGAATAGTGAGGTCTGCAATCCATGGACCTGAAATTCGGGCATCACGCCCAATAACTACTTTCTTGGAGCCAGCCTGCTCCCTGACCCACATGCCATATGCTGCAGTAAAATTTATAACATCAATGGGGGTTAATCCTTCTCCTGGCACGCCTCCAATTGTGCCACGAATCCCTGAAATGGATTTAATCAAAGCCACGGTAATCGGTTTTTAGTAAATAGAATCAGTTTGGGTAATGCTTATTTGAATTTTGAAAGTACTTTATTGACTTCACTCTGACACTTGTCACCTGGTTCTACCTTTCGGCTACAAGCACCACAGGAAACACCTTCCTTATGAAGGAATGGGCTTTGTGATGCACATGTTCCCCTAAATTTACCACCCTTAACAAAAATGAGCCGAATTGACATCAGCAGGAAAAAGATCCCGACCAATATGATAGCAAGTATAACAGTTGTCATTTAATTCAAATATTTTGAGCAAATTTACACGATATTTTTAGTAACGAACAAATCTGATCAATGTTTTCTGATTGGTTCCGGCCTATAAAATTATAAATTGAATGATATGCCAAAAATTGATGTTCCCAATGATCCAGATCGCATCAGGAAACTCAAGGCCTTTGATAATTTGCTGACCATAATGGATGAGTTGAGGATCAATTGTCCCTGGGATAAAAAACAGACATTTGAATCTTTAAGATACCTGACTATAGAAGAAGTTTATGAACTTTCAGACGGAATATTGGATCATGACCTCGAAGAGATTAAAAAAGAACTGGGGGATTTGATGTTACACCTTGTTTTTTATGCAAAAATTGCTTCTGAGAAAAAGGCTTTTGACATAGGTGATGTTTTGGAAACCATTTGTAATAAACTCATACATAGACACCCGCACGTTTATGGGGATGTAGACGTTGAAGATGAGGAGACAGTCAAACAGAACTGGGAAAAAATCAAATTAAAGGAGAAGGGTATTCAGTCAGTATTAGGGGGCGTCCCCAATGCATTGCCAGCCCTGGTGAAGGCGATGAGGGTACAGGAAAAGGCCCGCGGGGTAGGTTTTGACTGGGAAGAAAAGGAACAAGTCTGGGAAAAAGTACGCGAGGAAATGGAAGAGTTCCACAGAGAGTTCAACCTGTATGAAGAAGGGAAAATAGATATAAACACCGCGACAAATGAATTTGGTGATTTATTATTCTCGCTAGTCAATTATGCCCGGTTCATCGACATCAACCCTGAGGATGCACTGGAAAGGACCAATAAAAAGTTTATCAGCCGTTTTCAATACCTTGAAAATGAAACCAGGAAGGCAGGCAGGAAGATCTCGGACATGAGTCTTGAAGAGATGGACGTATATTGGGAAAAAGCAAAAAAAATTAATACAGAATAAAAGACATATTAGGTAATATTTATAAGTGTTGGCTATTTTCAAATACTGA
The DNA here is from genome assembly GCA_964389805.1 of uncultured Roseivirgaceae bacterium. GTDB lineage: Bacteria > Bacteroidota > Bacteroidia > Cytophagales > Cyclobacteriaceae > JAGTVG01. The sequence continues at coordinate 44,537 of CAYMFU010000131.1, forward strand.
TAAAAGAATGTAAGAAAGACTTATCTCTATAAACTGACATTTTAATAAAATGATAATTAAAATATACCATAACCCACGTTGCAGGAAAAGTCGCGAAACCCTCGAATTGATCAGGGAAGCTGGGCATGAGCCGGAAATCATAGATTATCTTCAAAATCCGCCGTCAGAATCAGAATTAATAGAACTACTCGAAGGAATGGGCAAAAACCCTGTAGAACTTGTAAGAAAGGGTGAAGACATTTTCAAATCACAATTTAAAGGAAAAACTTTCTCGAATGCAGAATGGATTAAAATTATGATCGGGAATCCTAAATTAATTGAAAGACCAATTGTAGTTAAGGGGGATGAAGTCATACTGGGGAGACCTCCTGAAAATGTCAAAAAAATATTATAAACAATATAAAAGACTTATTAGAATCCTATTGATGATGTGTAAGATGGATTTTGGTTAAAATGCCTGAAATATCAGTTGTTACTGGTATAGTTCTATCCCGATCTTAAAAAATTCATCTTCTTCTTTCCAGAACAAGGGTTCATCTGAATCAGCAATTTCCCTGAGGGCAAAACCAAACGATTGTGCAAATTTTAGAATATAATTGAAATTTATGGTCCCGGTTTCATCAGAAGGCTGGTGGTAATGTTGGAGAATCTCTTCATCCAAGTCCCGGAAACCAGCTGAGAAAGTTACAGATGGAATACCTTCTCGAGAAAGCATGATGTTATCGGAATTATTGAATAGAAATTGGGTCTCATCTGTTCCATCAAAGGCTTCCAAGCTAAAAGCTTCACAGGCTTTATTAAAGACTTGATTTGTATTAATTCGTCTCTTCCCAATAACTGTAACGATGGTTGTGTCATTATAACCCCCTCCATCTGTATTAAGGCAAAATACAATGTTATTTAAGGCAACAGTAGATTCCTGAACAAACCATTTACTGCCTAATAATCCTTTTTCTTCACCAGTAAACAATACAAATATCACCGAACGTTTGGGTGGATATTTCGCCATATTCTCAGCGGCAAGTAGCACACTCATCACCCCGATGGCATTATCACGGGCACCATTGTAAATGGAATCACCTGAAGCATCCGGTTTGCCCACTCCAATATGATCATAATGGCCAGAACATACAATGAATTCATTTTTCAATACCGGATCTGTCCCTTGAACCATTGCTACTACATTATTTGTCACAAATTTCTTCTCTTTCAGGCCAATAACATCAATCTTTAATTCTCCGGAAGGATCTTTACTAAGTCTTGATTCTACTGTGCTATTTATATCCCGAACCAGTAAATGCTTGAAATCATCCTTGGATTTTTTTGATAGATCCAATTCAATCTTGGAACGGTTGTAGTAATTATAAAACCTGTCCCAATATGGATTGCTTTCTTCAAAAAGCTCAATTAATCCCTTTGCGTTCGCATCTCTGGCTTTTCTTTCAATCATTCTGGATTGTCCGATGATCTGTTGTGGATTTAAATTCCCGTTTTTCCCAACATATACAATAAGAAATTTACCTTCGACATCATGATAATCGATTTCATTAATTTGCGGATCATAGATGTTCAGTTTCGAATTTATTGGCTCCTCTCCTCCGGATAATAGCAATAAATTGCCCTGTGTTGTGATCTCCTCTCCCTGATATTTAATTTTAATTTCATCAGGCTGACCTTTATGTACCATATTGACGGGTTGAAAATATCCTTCCAGACCAGGAGCAAAATGCAAACCAGCGTTTTCAAAAAATTCAGCTGCATATTCTGCAGCAAGCTCCAATCCTATTGATGGGGTATCCCTTCCTTTAAGTTCATCAGAAGCAATAAATTCTGTAATAGATTGCACCTTTTGCAATTTATAAGTATGGTCTATGAGGTGATCATTATCCTGACTTGACAACGTATTCGCAAAAGCAATAAAGCATCCTAATAGAATTATCTTTTTCATTTTTCAATCTTTAACTTCTAAAAATAACAATAATAAAAAAAACGGCATGTATTATAAATATTAATTTAAATTTGTTTGTAAGAAAACTTTTTGAAAATACATGCATTAAACTCTGCTAATAGCATTTTTTATGAAAAAATCCAAATTAATTTTCATTAGTGCACTTTTTTCTATTGCGACCTTAATTGCATCTGACCGCCAGGTTCTTTCACAATCCATTAGTGATTATGAGTTGCAAACAAATGTTTTTTACCGGGATGCATCCATTGAATCCGTAACAGAATATATGAAGGAAAGATGCGTCCTGGATATTTATTACCCAAAGAATACGTCAGGTTATGCAACAGTGGTCTGGTTCCATGGAGGAGGCATAAAGGCCGGGAACAAATTTATTCCGGAATGGCTAAAAAGCCAGGATATAGCTGTCGTAGCCGTCAACTACAGGTTATCTCCCAGGGTATCTTGCCCGGCATATATTCAGGATGCTGCTGCTGCAGTTGCATGGGTTTTCAAAAACATTGGAAGTTATGGTGGTGATCCAGACTTAGTAGTTGTTTCCGGACATTCTGCAGGCGGTTATTTGACCAGTATGATCGGCCTTGACAAAAGGTACCTGGAAGTTTATGGAATAGATGCAAATCAGATCGCCAGCCTTGTCCCGTTCAGTGGTCATACGATAACACACTTTACTGTCAGGGGAGAAAGAGGTATAGCAGGTACTCAACCAATTGTGGATGAGTATGCGCCTTTATATCATGTACGGAATGATGCACCTCCATTAATTCTTATAACGGGTGACAGGGAACTTGAATTACTTGGACGATATGAAGAAAATGCCTATATGATGCGGATGATGAAGGTAGCCGGACATCAGGAAACCATCTTGTATGAACTGGATGGCTTTGACCATGGAGGAATGGCTATACCCGCGTATCCCTTATTATTAAAGGAGGTTGAAAGAGTTGCAAAAAAAGAATAATAAGGTAAATAGAACTGATTCCCTGATCATATATTGCAAATAATTCTTCTTTCCAATATTCAAGTTTATTAAGTTTACTATCCCTTTAGTAAAATGTCATTTACTTAACACATTATAATAAACTAAAAGTACTCATGAAAACATCAAATTATTCAGCCATTATCTTAATGGTATTTGTTATTTGTTTCGGTTTCTCTTCTTTGGTAAAGGCCCAGGATGAGGCACCAAAGAAAAGTCCACGAGCAACAGTTAGCCAGATTATTGGGGTTGACACTAAAGTTACGATTGATTACAGTCGGCCTGCCATGAGAGGCAGGGATATTTATTGGGATGTCGTACCTAATGGGATGGAAAAACCCAATGATTATTCTGACAACAAGCCTTATCCATGGCGTGCTGGTGCTGATCAAAACACGAACATTGAATTTAGTAAAGACCTGGAAATCGAGGGCACGGCAATTGCTGCAGGTAAGTATAGTATACATATGATCCCATCTGAAACCACCTGGGTAGTCATTTTCAATAAAGTGAATGACGGATGGGGAAGTTATAAGTACGATCAAAGCCAGGATGCCTTAAGAGTAACTGTAACTCCAAAAAAGGTTCATTCAGTTGAACGTTTAACTTTTAATTTTATGGATCTGGATGGTTATACCGCCACTGCTTTCTTACATTGGGGAGATAAGCAAGTTCCTGTCAAATTAAAAGTCGCAGGGAAATAAATAAGATGATGGCCTGTAATAAGTTCAAATTACAGGCCATCATTTCAATATTTTTTAAATCCTGCAAACAGGCATCTCTCTTTTAGTCTATTTCGTCTTCCCCCGATTTCTTAAAAAATTTTCTGCTATCGAGAGTTACTAATGCCAGTTATTCTTTACTTATGGAATATCTCGCATTTTCGATTTCTATAAATTTGGTATTTTTCTTGCTGTATTTACCACCTATTTCATCCCGTTCTAATTAAGGCATTACATGCTCCAACGAAGACCAATTCGCTCCATATTTTAATTCAACAGGTATAGATTAATGTAGAAAGATATGGAATAAAGGACATGGATCCCGAATTCAATTATTAATATAAATGAAATAAATGAGGCCTGCTTTCCAATAGACTATAATTTTTTACAACTTTGTTGGCTAATTCATAATCAAATGAAAGTACTGAAATTTGGAGGTTCCTCAGTTGGCACACCTGAAAACATAAGACAGGTAAGTAAAATCATTTCGGATTATCTAAATGATGGTGAGCATATCATCATAGTTACCTCCGCCATGTATGGTATAACAAATGACTTGATAGAGGTTGGTAAGGCAGCAGCTGCCGATGATGAAAATTATACAGAATTATCTGATAGAATTGTAAATCATCATCTTAACGCCATTAAAGATTTGATAGACATCAAATCCCAAAGCAGCATAATTGCCCAGTTAAAATTTCTGACTAACAATCTTGAAGATCTGCTGCATGGTGTGTATCTGCTGAAAGAACTTTCTCCCCGTACTCTTGACCTGGTTATGAGTTTTGGAGAACGATTGGCCGGATTGGTAATTTCCTCATATTTAAATCAATTAGGTTTTCCTTGTGAATGGCTGGATGCACGTCAGCTGATCAAGACAAATGATCAATTTGGGAATGCCAAGGTTTTCGAATCTCTTACTTTTGAGAATATACAGCATTATTTTGAATCACATCAAAAATTGCAAGTCGTTACTGGTTTTGCCGGCTCAACATCAAAAGGCGAAACCACTACTCTTGGACGTGGTGGTTCTGACTATACTGCAGCATTATTTGGGGCTGCACTTGATGTGGATGAGATTGAAATCTGGACAGATGTGGATGGTGTTTTAACTTCAGATCCTAAAAAAGTTCATGATGCATTTCCACAACATTCATTGTCATATGTTGAAGCAATGGAGCTTTCACATTTTGGCGCTAAGGTGATCTACCCGCCAACACTGCAACCTGCTTTCTCTAAAAAAATTCCATTAAGAATAAAAAATACGTTTAATCCTTCCTTTAATGGTACCATAATTAGTGAATTAACGGAGAATAAGGATTTCCTTATCAAAGGAATCTCTTCAATTGAAAATATCTCCCTGATCAACCTGACAGGTAGTGGCATGGTAGGAGTTCCGGGTGTATCTTCCAGGTTGTTTGGAACACTTGCAAAAAATGAAATAAACATAATCCTTATTACACAAGCCTCCTCGGAGCATTCGATCTGCTTTGCTATCACTCCAGATCAAACCGACCAGGCTAAGACAGCCATTGAGGAGGAATTCTCGAATGAGATCATGAACAGCAAGATTGACGAGATAAACATACAATCAGGATTATCCATTGTGGCAATAATTGGCGAAAATATGAAAAATACCCCGGGTATTTCAGGCAAGTTGTTTGAAGCCCTGGGGAAAAACGGGATCAACGTTGTAGCAATCGCTCAGGGATCTTCTGAATTAAATCTTTCTGTGGTCGTATCGCATTTTGATTTGCCTAAATCACTGAATACCCTCCATGAGGCATTTTTTCTGTCTAATGTAAAAACCCTTCACCTGTTTCTTGTAGGTAGCGGATTAATCGGGAGTACCCTTCTTTCACAAATTAAAAAGCAGGAAGAGTATCTTCTCAAGGAACATAATATGCAGTTTAAGCTTGTGGGTCTTGCTAACAGCAGGAAAATGTACCTTAACAGGGAAGACGTTTCAATGGACGACTGGGAAAAACATCTTGATCAGACAGCAGAAAAATCCAATATGCAGCAGTTTGTTGATAAGATGCTTCATATGAATTTATCTAATAGCATATTTGTAGATTGTACTGCCAGCCAATCGGTAGTAGACGTTTATGAACAGATTCTCGACAACAATATTTCAATAACTACTCCCAATAAACTGGCTAATTCCGGCACTCTTGATAATTATAACAAATTATACAGACTATCGAGAAAGAAGAATATTAAATACTTATACGAAACCAATGTGGGTGCCGGACTTCCGGTAATTACTACTTTGAATGACCTGAAATGGAGTGGCGATTGGATATTAAAAATAGAAGGTGTTTTATCCGGAACCTTGTCGTATATTTTCAATAATTTCGACGGTACTGTAAAATTCAGCCAGGTGGTTAAGGAAGCCAGGGAAAAAGGATTTACAGAACCAGATCCCAGGGATGACCTGAATGGCATGGATGTTGTCCGGAAAATACTTATACTCTCCCGCGAGGTTGGATACGACATGGAAATCGATGAAGTGGGGAATGAACCTTTTTTACCTGATACCTGTTTTTCCGTTGAATCCGTCGATGAATTTTTCAAAGAACTTGAAAAGTATGACGATCACTTTGCGGATCTATTGAAAAAGGCGCAGAAGAAAAACCAGAAATTACGGTTTATGGCCACTATGGCTGACGGTAAAGCCAGCGTTGGCCTGCTTACTGTTGGACAGGATCATGCATTGTATAATTTATCGGGAAGCGATAATATGCTTTCTTTCACCACAACCCGCTATAAGGAAAGGCCCCTCGTTATAAAAGGGCCTGGAGCAGGAGCTGAAGTAACAGCTGCCGGCGTTTTTGCAGATATTATTAATATAGCCAATTATTTACCATAAAGGCAATTCTCAATGGAAAGTATCCGGGTTTTCGCACCTGCTTCAGTAGCCAATGTATCATGTGGATTTGATATCCTGGGCTTTGCTCTAAATAGTCCGGGTGATGAAATTATTCTCAGGAAAAATAATTCCGGAAAGGTAAAGATTATTGATATTAAGGGTGATGAGGGAAAGCTTCCATTTGCTTCCGATAGAAATTCTGCTTCAGCAGTAATTCAAAATATGCTTCAGCATTTTAATCTTACACAGGGAATAGATATCCACTTGCATAAGAAAATGCCCCTGGGCAGCGGCCTCGGCTCAAGTGCTGCCAGTTCTGTAGCCGCAGCATATGCTTTAAATATTTTACTTGACAGACCATTGGATACTTTTGATGTTTTGAAATTCGCTATGTATGGAGAAAAAGTAGCCTGTGGATCAGATCACGCTGATAATGTAGCACCTGCATTATTTGGAGGATTTGTATTGATAAGGAGCTATGATCCACTTGATGTGATCAAACTTCCTGCCCCGGGAGAATTATATGCATCGGTAATACATCCACAGATTGAGATCAAAACGAAGGATGCCAGGGATATATTAAGAAAACAAATACAACTGAAAAATGCCATAAAACAATGGGGGAATGTTGGCGGATTAATTTCCGGTTTGTATACGGCTGATTATGATTTGATCGGCAGGTCCATGGAAGACCACATCATTGAACCCATTCGCTCAATTTTAATTCCCGGTTACGACGCTGTTAAAGCCGCTGCAATGGATTCAGGAGTCCTGGGTTGTGGTATCTCAGGATCAGGCCCTTCGGTTTTTGCTTTAAATAAAGGATTACACATCGCTGAAACAGCAGCGCAAAAAATGAATGAAGAATTTAAAAAAATCGGGATAGAAAGCGATATTTACGTTTCAAAAGTGAATAATGAGGGCCCAATTGTGCTCGAATAAATATGAATTTTTACAGTACCAACCATAGTGCCCCACAGGTTAGCTTTCAGGAAGCTGTACTTCATGGCATGCCGCCGGATAATGGCTTGTATATGCCATTATCAATTCCAAAAATACCTGAAGCACTATTAAATGAACTTCCCCATTTAAATTTCCAGGAACTGGCTTTTGAGATCAGCAAATTATGGCTCTTGGAGGACATCGATGAGAAATGGTTGAAAAAAATTGTTTATGAAGCTATTGATTTTGATGCCACTTTATACAAACTGAAGGAAAATATATTTTCCCTCGAATTATATCATGGCCCTACCTATGCCTTCAAGGATTTTGGGGCAAGGTTTATGGCCAGGTTATTATCACATTTTGTTCGGACAGGATCAAATGAAACGGTAATTCTTGTAGCAACTTCTGGCGATACAGGCAGCGCAGTTGCCCAGGGATTTTATAAGATACCCGGGATATATGTGGTTCTGCTATACCCTGGAGGGAAAGTCAGCAAATTACAGGAAAAACAGATCACTACCATCGGGGGCAATATAACCGCACTTGAGGTGGACGGAACCTTTGATGATTGCCAGATGCTGGTGAAACAGGCTTTTCTTGACGAAGATCTTAATGATATAATGCATTTAACATCTGCCAATTCCATTAATTTTGCCAGATTATTGCCACAATCTTTTTATTATGTATATGCTTATGCTCAATTAAGCCAATACAATAAACCTATAATATTTTCTATTCCAAGTGGAAATTTTGGAAATATGTGCGGTGCCCTCCTGGCTAAAAAGATGGGAATTCCTATACATCATTTCATAGCCGCCACGAATGCCAATAATATTGTTCCTCAATACCTTGATTCCGGAAAATTTGAACCCAGACCTTCACTTAAAACCATATCTAATGCCATGGATGTGGGAAATCCAAGCAATTTCCCCAGAATACTTGAATTATATGGGAATAAATATGAAAATGTGATCAAGGATATTTATGGATCGGCATATTCAGATCACATAACAAAGAAGGCGATATTAAATGTTTTTAATGAAACACATTACCTGATGTGTCCTCATTCGGCTGTTGGATACCTGGGGCTGCATGATTATATGCTGGGTAGGGAAAATGAATATACGGGTGTATTTGTTTCCACAGCCCATCCGGCAAAATTCAGCAACGAAATAAATAAGTTTCTGGATTATGAAATTGCCTTTCCACATGGGCTTAAGAGTGTCTTGAACAAAAGGAAAGTATCTGTAAAGATGAACAGCGATTATGAGGACTTTAAGAAGTTCTTATTAAAGGCCAGCTGGAGAAAAAAATAGTTATATATTATCCTGCAATATAAAAACATTTTTTTTATTTCCATATTTATTCATATTCTTGTTAACTAAACGATTATCATTCTGGTGGATTTTCTCTTTAATAACCTCAACATCCTTCTCTTAATTGTAGGATTTGGAATCGTCGCTGTGGCCTCGAGCCATATATCGAAACTTTTCCAGAGGATCCATCTTCCGATCATATCCGGATTGCTATTTATTGGAATTCTGTCCGGCCCCTATCTTATAAACCTCATACCTCATGAATCAATTCCAAAGCTGTCTTTCATAAATGATGTAGCGCTATCATTTATCGCCTTTGCTGCAGGTGCTGAACTATATCTCAATGAACTTAGAAGCCGGTTTAATAGCATCAAGTGGATTACATTGGGACAGATCCTTTCTACGTTTCTCATAAGCGGAATTGTTGTTTTTCTTATTTCTGACCTGGTGCCTTATATGAAGGACCTTAGCATTATTGAGAAAATATCGATTTCTTTCTTAACCGGCGCCGTTTTTGTAGCACGCTCTCCAGCCTCAGCCATTGCTGTTATCAATGAATTGAGGGCAAAAGGACCTTTCACGCAAACTGTACTTGGTGTTACCGTTATCAAAGATTTTATTGTGATCATCTTATTTGGGGTGACCTTGAATATTTCAGAAACACTTATAAAAGGGGAAGAATTCAATGTTTTAGCTGTTTTTCTTATCCTAATTGAACTTTTGCTGTCTGCCGGCTTAGGATTTTTACTGCATTTTCTTCTTTCAATGATACTTAAGCTTAAGGTAGAAAAACGTTATAAAACATTCCTGGTATTATTTTCCGGATTTGGTGTGTATCAGTTCTCCTACTTTATACGACATATCTCAATTGATCTGATTCACCATGAATTATTTCTCGAGCCATTGTTAATCTGCATATTGGCCAGTTTTATCATTACCAATTATACCAGAAACAGGGCCGAATTTATCAGAATTATCAATGACATAGGACCTGCCATTTATGTAGCTTTCTTTACCTTGACAGGAGCATCTATGCAGCTGGACGTTCTTGCTGCAGCGTGGCTAGTGGCATTGCTTTTTTTCTTTATAAGACTGGCAACCATCATCATTGGTGCGTATGGGGGGGGAATATTTGCTAAGGATCCTCCCAAATTTAACAGAGTAGGATGGATGCCATATGTTACGCAAGCAGGAGTGGCCCTGGGCCTGTCAACTATAATTGCAACTGAATTTCCATCATGGGGACCTGAATTTGCTACGGTTATTATTGCGGTAATAGTAGTCAATCAGTTTATTGGTCCGCCCTTGTTTAAGTTTGCATTGAAATATGTGGGGGAAGACAGAAGCAGAGGAAACCTGTATGAATATGACGGGATCCGGGATGTGCTGATATTTGGTTTGGAAAACCAATCGATTGCCCTAGGTCATCAGTTATCCAGAAATGGATGGAAAACAAGAATTGTGACATTAAATCCCGCGAAGAAAAAATCAAAGATCAATGGCATAGAGGTGATATATTTTGATAAAGTTACTATTGAAAGGTTGAATGACATCAAGGCGCATAATACCGAGGTCTTTGTAATGATGCTTACCGACGAGGAAAACCTCCAGATCTGCGAACTTGCCTATCAGTATTATGGAACGAATGTGATGGTAGTTAGGCTAAATAATCGTGAGAACTTTGAAAGATTCCATAGGTTGGGTGCACTGATCGTCGAGCCGGCAACAGCCATGGTTAGTCTCCTGGATCATTTCGTAAGATCCCCTCAAGCGACATCCTTATTACTTGGTCTACAAAAAGATCAGGACACAAGGGATGTAGAAGTTTTAAATCCAAATCTTCATGGGGTATATCTTCGAAACCTGCGATTACCTCCTGATGTGATCGTCCTGTCTGTAAAACGGGGAGGTCAAATGATCATATCTCATGGTTATACTCGCTTAAGAAGAAACGATATAGTTACTTTTGTTGGATCCATCGAAAGCCTGGATAATGTATCCCTTCGTTTCGGTCGATAATGGCATTTATTCAATTCCCGTTTTAAAACTATCGACCTCTACAATCTTTATACATTATTCATAATTCATATTTCTTATTATATCTTTGCGGCTATGACAGAAAATATCGCAAGACCTGAAGATAACGTTCAACTGAAAAATATAATTGCTCACGCAAAAGAATATGGATTTGTATATCAATCCAGTGAGATTTATGATGGGCTCCAAGCCGTTTATGATTACGGCCCTTATGGTGTCGAATTAAAGAATAATATCAAAAACCTATGGTGGCAGTCTATGATCAAACTGCATCATAACATTGTGGGGATAGATGCTGCCATTTTTATGCATCCATTGACCTGGAAAGCATCCGGCCATATAGATAGTTTTAATGATCCCATGGTTGATAACAAGGACTCGAAAAAACGATATCGTGCAGATGTTTTACTGGAAGATAAGGCTGCTGAGTATGAATCAAATGGTGAACCTGAAAAGGCTAAAGCACTAATTCAGGAAATGTCAAGATTTCTTGAAAAAGAAGATCTCAAGGCTGTTCATGATCTCATTGTAAATGAGGATATTCGCTGTCCGGTTTCAAATACAGCAAATTGGACGGACGTTCGGCAATTCAATTTGATGTTTTCTACCCAGATCGGATCTGTAGCAGATGACGCAAATGCCATTTTTCTGAGACCCGAAACCGCTCAGGGTATATTTGTCAACTTTCTGAATGTACAGAAAACAGCGAGGATGAAGATCCCTTTTGGAATTGCTCAGATTGGGAAAGCCTTCCGAAACGAAATTGTAGCCAGGCAGTTTATATTCAGAATGCGGGAATTCGAACAAATGGAAATGCAGTATTTCATCCGCCCTGGGGAAGAGATGAAATGGTATGAACATTGGAAAGAGATCAGGATAAACTGGCATAAGGCCATGGGAATTCCTGAGAATAAGCTCAGGTTTCATGATCATGATAAACTTGCACATTATGCTAATGCAGCTGTTGATATAGAATATGAATTTTCATTCGGCTTTAAAGAGGTAGAAGGGATCCATAGTAGAACTGATTTTGACCTGGGTAGTCATCAGGAATTATCAAGGAAAAAAATGCAGTACTTTGACAATGAGATCAGCAAATCATATGTCCCCTATGTGATTGAAACATCTGCAGGGGCAGACAGGTTATTTTTCATGGTATTGAGTAATTCCTTCAGAGAAGAACAAGTAGGTGAAGGAGATGATAAAAAGACCAGGACTTATCTGAAGATCCATCCTGGCCTAGCACCAGTGAAAGCTGCTATATTCCCCTTGGTTAAAAAAGATGGATTACCAGAGGTTGCAAAAAAGATATATAATGATTTGAGATTCGACTTTAACCTGATATACGAGGAAACACAATCAATTGGCAAACGGTATACGCGGCAGGACCTGATAGGAACTCCTTACTGTATTGCTGTTGATCATCAAACACTTGAAGATGATACCGTCACTATCAGGGAAAGGGATACTATGGAACAGGTCCGGGTTAAAACGGATACCCTTAAAGAGGAAATTGGGAATAGAGTCTCAATGCAGAATATATTGAAAGAAATTATTTAGACAGTTGTTTCTCAAGATATATAATTATAAGATTAAAACATCTTAATAACATTATATGCCCTATACGGTAGCAATAGTAGGTCGCCCGAATGTTGGCAAATCCACATTATTTAACCGGCTTGTTGAAGAGAAACAAGCCATTATGGATAATGAAAGTGGCGTAACAAGAGACCGGCACTATGGAGTGGGTGAATGGAATGGTCGATCCTTTACTGTTATTGATACGGGAGGATATGTCACAGGCTCTGAAGATATTTTTGAATCGGCCATACGTGATCAGGTTGAATCTGCCATGAGAGAAGCCGATTTTATCGTTTTTCTGGTTGACTGCAAGGATGGGCTCACCGATCTTGATAAAGATTTCTCTAAAGTTATCCGGTCGGTAGGCAAACCGGTGTTCCTGACTCCCAATAAAGCAGACAACAGTAATCTCAGATTGGCTGCTAATGAGTTTTATGAAATGGGCTATGAAACATTGTACCCCATTTCATCTACCAATGGTTCTGGCACGGGTGAGCTTCTGGATGACATTGAATCATATTTTAAGGATGAACAAAATGCTGAATCAAGGGATGGTCTGCCTAAAATTTCTATTATTGGCAGACCTAACGTTGGAAAATCATCATTGTTGAACGCATTGATCGGAGAAGAACGGTCAATCGTTACAGAAATAGCAGGGACTACCAGGGATTCTATTAATACCCGTTATAATTTATTCGGAAAGGACCTTCTCCTGATCGATACAGCCGGAGTGAGGAAAAAGGGGAAAGTGAAGGAAAATATAGAGTTTTACAGTGTGATGAGGTCTATAAAAGCCCTTCAGGAAAGCGATGTCTGTCTCATCATGATTGATGCCACTCAGGGCCTTGAAAGCCAGGACATAAATCTAATAGGATTGGCCAGCAAATATAAAAAAGGCATACTCCTTCTGATCAACAAGTGGGACCTTATCGAGAAAGAGACCAAAACTGCTGAAGCGTTCACATCAACAATAGAGGAAAAGCTGGGTCCTCTTAACTATATGCCAATAATTTTTATTTCGGTATTGAAAAAGCAAAGGATCTTCAAAGTCATAGAAAGTGCACTCCAGGTATACGAAAACAGGAATCGGAAAGTGCCTACTTCCGAACTGAACAAACTCTTACTACCGATTATAGAAAGAACACCACCTCCTGCATTTAAAGGTAAATATATAAAGGTCAAATACATTACACAGTTACCGACCCAATCCCCTACTTTCGCATTCTTTACCAATCATCCAAAATATATCAAAGCACCCTATGAAAGGTTTTTGATTAATACCATAAGAAATAACTTTAATTTTTCCGGTGTGCCTATCAAAGTTGTATTCAGGAATAAATAGTAGAACATGACAGAGAAATTCCGGGAATTGATCCGAAAGTATATACCTGAATATGCTGTCAGCTATTGTGTGGAGAACTGGGAATCAAATCCCTTCAGCTTTAAAGTAACCAGGCAGAGATCTTCTAAGATCGGTGATTACAGATTTAACAAAAAGACAGGAAATCATGAAATAACTGTTAATGGAAATCTAAATAGGTTTGCTTTCCTGATTACCTTCCTGCACGAGGTAGCCCATATGAAACAATACCAGATATATGGAAATAATCGCAGCCCTCATGGAATGGTATGGAAAAAGATATTTCAGGATCTTATGGAGCCCGTGCTAATTGCCAACATATTTCCTGCAGAGATTCTGGTACAACTTAAAAAACATATGAAGAACCCCAAGGCATCAAGCCAGAGTGATCCGAAACTTGCCAGACTATTGAGACAATACGACACGGATCAGGAAAACAAGATAACATACCTCGAAGATCTTAGAGAAGGCGAATCCTTTCAGTTAAATGGGCATTTATACACTAAACTTAAAAAGAGAAGGACCAGGTCATTGTGTAAGGAAAACAGGACCGGCAGAAAATATCTGATTTCTGAACTGGCTCCAATAATAAAGATCAAATAGGGTAAATCCCGGAAGATCTTAAAGCTTATCCGGCAACCTTCTTTCCATATAAGCAGATATCCTTTTATAAAAAATCATTGGATTCAGAGTTCGCCAATTGTTTATTTGCAGGGTACCTCCAAAACTGATATAGTAATCCAGATTGTATTTTTTCCATTCATCATAGATAAAATTATTAAAGTTAACTGCTGCAATCCACCCCTCATCCATATCTTCAAACCACTCTTCATAGTAGCAATCATCAGAACCATGGAAATTATATACATGCTCACCGATCAAAATATATTTATCTATGCCAAAAGAACTCAAGTGGTCTACCACATTTCTTTTAAGGAACATGATGTCATTATTGATTGCATCATTCCATTCCCCAATAAATTCAATAATGCAAAATTTCATTTCATAGGAAATATACAGGATTTTCAGATATAGTGTTTCTGATCCTATATAATCCCAGGCAGGATCAATATAATAATTATAGATAGCATCGCTGTAGCTATCATAGTTATACTCCTTCCCATAAAAGGGTGAACCCTCATCTTTCGATGAATCGTACAATCTCAACCAACGATAATACGGCTCTATTTCATGCATTATCTTCCATTAAATAACCCACTTTTTTGAATTTATTGAATACCCAATCATGATGTGGGGCATCTTCTAACTCTTTTGTAAGATCCTGTCCTGACCAATGCTCATAGTGTTTCCCATTATCCCAGCGATTCGAACCCGTAAGATCATAGATAACGCCGTTATATGCACACCATACTTCTTCCTTATCCTGGCCATTTCTTAAGGCGAGCTGATGTTTTGAGTACTTTTTCATTTCCCTAAAATAAAAACAAACCGGCTAATTATCGATGGGGATTTATGTTATGTATTTAATATCATCATTCATAATCACAATTGATAAATACCAAGCTGCAAAATTAATGGAGATTTTTGGAAGTTTTTTTTATTGAAGTCATTTATTTTCTTCCTAATTTGGACAGCACTTTATAAAATCCTGATTTAAATAGAATTTGATTTAAAAATTAAAACACAATAATATGCATTTTGAAAAAGGAGTGAAATCAACAATGGTAAAAGGAATTGATTATGTAGAAGGAGGAGTAGCCAGTAAGCAAATTATAAAAAACAAAGGAGGCAGCATTACACTATTCGCCTTTTCACAAGGCGAGGGATTAAGTGAACACACTGCACCTTTTGATGCTTTTGTAAATGTACTCGAGGGAGTCGCCGAAATTCTTATTGATAAAAAACCTCACATACTGAAAGCAGGAGAAATGATCATAATGCCTGCTGATGTTCCACATGCATTGAATGCTTCAACAGATTTTAAAATGTTATTGGTTATGATCAAACCAGAAATAAAATAAATACATAAGCCCAGAATTATTTGCACATCCCGAATAAAAAAATTCTTGGAAAATCTTAAATCATCAAAGCTGGCTTTCAAACTGGGAATAGGAAGTTTGCTTATTGCTGGCATTATTGGATTAATGATCAGATGGCATTATCTGAGTCCCATACCTGGTTTCATGCATAAAAACTGGCTTCATGCACATTCTCACATTACCTTCCTGGGCTGGGTATTTCTAGGATTAATTGCTCTTATAAACTATTTTTTTCGGGATGAAGAGCATTTTCCGCACAAGAAGTTCATATATCTGATATGGCTCACTGTTATTGCCAATATAGGCATGTTAATATCTTTCCCTGTTCAGGGATATGGGGCAATTTCAATTTTTTTCTCAGCCTTACACATGGCTTTAGGCATTTATGCTTTCATATTGTACAACAGGGTATTCAAAAACCATAAGTCCTTCGGCATACAACTTCTCAGATCAGCTTTTATATTTATGATTGTTTCGGGATTAGGACCTGTTGCTTTAGGACCAATTATTACACTTGGATACAGGGATACTTTCTGGTATGAATTCGCCGTGTATTTCTATCTGCACTTTCAATATAATGGCTGGTTTACACTCGCCATATTTGGTATTATCTTTCTTTCCATGGGCACGATGAATATTTCCAGGCTATGGCTTTATATGATCAATTTATCCATCGTTTTGACCTATCTTTTATCTACCCTGGGCATTCGCCCACCCGCGTGGGTGTATTATCTTGGTGGCTTTGGGGCTTTGCTGCAGATATTGCCCTTTATATACCTTTTTATCCTGATTCTGAAAAACTATAAACTGATATTGCCCACTTCCAGGCCCTTTACGAATACCCTCCTTCTGATCTCCCTGATGGCTTTTGAGACAAAATTGTATTTGCAATTCTTTTCTTCTATTCCTACAATAGCGGACTGGGCTTTGCACAGTAAAAATACGGTTATTGCCTATCTGCATTTCGTCTTGCTTGGATTTGTATCCACTTTTCTGATTGCATGGTGGAATAAACTGATATACCAAGAAGATAATAGATCATTTGCCCTGGGAACGTATTTTTATATCACAGGTCTTGCTGCAATTGAATTCACATTGTTGTTTTATGTGGTTGGCATCTTTGAGAGTTATCTTTTACCATATCGCCTCTTATTGGTATTCTCGATTATACTGACAACCGGTATTATAATATATTTCGGTACATTTATAAATAGCAGAAAAGACATTTGAAATCAGCTTTATTAATTTCCTTTAAAATCAGTCCGGCAATCGGGCACCAATTTTTTGAATTAATTGATCAGGCTCTACCAAAAGGTTTTTTATAAATGTAAATGCAGATTCCAGATTTTTCTGGGCCTTTTCTGATAATCCTTCCTGAAGTTGGAACTCATATCCTTTGATGTGTAAAAGAAAAGTCTCAGGTGTATAATGGTATATTTTATTACAGAGGTTCAGCACAAATGAAGGTGATGCCGAGTGCATGGAATAATTTACCTTATCAGATGGTTCAACCCGTGTAACAATAAAATCATCTATTTCTTCAATTGAAGCATCTATAAAAATGACGATATCATAATCCCGGATAGTATAGGCGTCCTCAATGTTGAGTTGGTAATTGGAATCAACTGATATATTTTTACTACCTTTCTTAATTATCCATTTTTCAACCAGGTCTATTAAGATTGGTCCCAAACCATCATCCTTCCTGCCGGGATTACCGTAACCGTATAACAATATGTTCAACATTTTACTCAAGCTATTCAGATCTTAAAGTATCGATCACTTCTTCCTTTGAATTATACAAGGTAATTTCCAAAGGCATTTTTCCAAGAGCATGTGTAGCGCAGCTTAAACATGGATCATATGCACGTATTGCAGTTTCGACAGCATTCAGCATTCCTTCTGTAATTTTTTCATGCCCATTCATATAGGATTTCGCCACTAACTCCACAGCTCTGTTCATTGGGGTATTATTATTGGTTGTTGAAACAATAAGATTCGCCATTTCTATCTGATCGTCCTTGTTGATCCGGTAATGGTGGAACAAGGTTCCCCGTGGCGCTTCAATTAATCCTACACCTTCTATCGTCTTATTCCCTTTTCTTACCAACTCTCCTTCAAGAATATCAGGATCATTTAGTAATTCTTTAATCATTTCAGCAGCATGAAGTGTTTCAATTAACCGTGCCCAATGCATATGCATAGACATATTATTCGGTTTCCCATTAGTGTAGGCCTTGAAAATCTCAAATTCTTTTTGAGCTAGTGGGGTTGGTATAAAGTCACAGGTATTCAGTCTTGCCAAAGGACCAACAGTATACCACCCTTCCTTATTCCCCAGCGATCGAAGGTAGGGAAACTTCATATAGCTCCAGGATTTCACCTCTTCGGCTATATAATCCAGATAATCCTGATAATCCACATCATGCAGGATCTTATTGCCTTCCGTATCTACTGCCCGGATAACTCCATGATATATATCCAGCGCACCGTCCTTCCGGACTAAGCTGAGATGGCTGGAAGGGAATTTTGCAAAATTATCAATAAGGTCTTTATTCTTATTATGATAATCCTTGAACAGATCGAGTGCTCCCTGGGCCCAGGCAATCATTTGATCTACATTTAAAGGATCCTTCCCGATCAGGAATTTCATTTTCTCCTCTATGGAAAGACATTTATTAATACCTCCTGGTATGGCACCGGTACCATGGATCTTTTTCCCTGCTGTAGCCTCGATAATTTCCTGGCCAAACTTTCGCATCATTACCCCCTGGACAGCCAGGTCTTTAAATTCTTTGGCTACTTCCAGTACATTCCTTTTAGCAGGATCAGCATCAATACCGAACAGCAGATCCGGAGATACAAGATGGAAGAAATGTAATGAGTGAGACTGGAAGAACTGGCCATAATGCATCAATCGCCTCATTTTTTCAGCAGTAGGTGACATATTATCCGGTCCTACCCCTACAATTACATCCAATGCTTTAGCAGCAGCCAGATGGTGACTTACTGGACAAATGCCACATAGTCTCTGAACCAATACAGGGGCTTCCCAGTAGGGCCTTCCCTGGATAAATCTTTCAAATCCCCTGAATTCAACAATATGTAATCTGGTCTGGACAACATTGTTTTCATCGTCCAGGTGTATGGTAACTTTACCGTGTCCTTCAACGCGGGTTACGGGTTCTATGGTTAATTTCTGTCCCATGATGTTGTGTTTTAGTCGTATTTAAATGCTTCGTATGGAACTTTTAATTCCTTTCCTGTAATTAGAGCAACCAAGGCTTCGTAGATCATATCAGCATGAGGAGGGCAACCCGGGAGGTGGAAATCAATCTTAACCACTTCATGGCAAGGGTATACCTTATCTAATATTAGAGGTAGTTCTTCATCATTCGGTATGATCCGTTCTTCATTGTTCTCAACACTTGGACCATCAAGATAGGCTTCCTCCAGACATTCTCTCAATGGAATATTATTTCTTAATGCAGGTAATCCACCCATTATGGCGCATTCACCAACAGAGACGAGAATTTTACAATTTTCCCTGAAATCTTTAAGAACATGGATGTTTTCGCTGTTACAAACTCCCCCTTCAATCAATCCTACATCACATTTTTTAGTAAATTTTTTAATGTCATTGATGGGTGATTTGTTGAATTCAACAAGTTCAGCCAATTCAAGTATCCTTTCATCGATGTCCAGAAAAGACATGTGGCATCCAAAACACCCGGCCAATGAAGTTGTCGCTATAATAGGCTTGCTCATATATCACTTATTTATATTTCAGTTGCTTTAATTTCCTGTATATCTGACCCAATAGGATCCTTATCATATTTCCTTTCTCCAATTGGAACAATAAATCCAATTTCCTTCTTCAGAATGGCTCCAACCGGACATATATCCATGGCTTCCTGGGCCTTTTCGTCAGTCATATTGGCTGATAATTTGGTATCAATATTAATGACTACTTTATGCCCCCTTCTTTTGAAGGCAAAAATGCTCTTGCCATCATCGTCCTTAATTCCACGAATGCATCGCTTGCAAAGAATACATCGATTATGATCTTTTAACAATTTACCAGTGGCTTCGATATCCCGGTCAGGGAACTGATATGGAAATCGTGGAGCTGGAATACTATATTTATAGGCGATCGCCTGTAGATCGCAATTGCCACTTTTCTCACAAAATGGGCAATAATGATTCCCCTCAACCAGCAACAATTCAATGATGGATTTTCGGATATCGATGATATCATCCGTATTGTTTTCGATTTCCATTCCTTCGGCCACCGGCGTGGTGCAGGCGGTCATTAATTTCCCATTTACTTTAATATTACATACCCGGCATGAACCTCTGGGTTTTAATCCCGGAAGATTACATAATGTTGGAATGTATTTTTTGTTTGCAGTAGCTGCATCCAGTATGGTCTGGCCTTTTTCTGCCATACATATTACTCCGTCAATTGTAAAGTTTAATACTTTCGACATATTCTATTCCAGTTTAAAAAGTTAAAATGATTTTCTACCTGTTATTTCAAATGAATCCTTTAAAGCTGCATGAATATCGAATCCTTCATCGAATGTCTTATTCTTCTGGATCCTCGCTTCATATAGCTCTGGAAAATTCCTCAGAGTAGTAAGAATCGGGTTTAGAGCTGTCTGCCCTAATCCACAGCGGTTTCCCTTCATTATATGGCGCCATGCATACATATCGTCAAGGTCTTTTTGTACACCCCTGCCACTGAGTATCTTTTTTAGTTTATCTCTGTATATCACACTCAGTGATCTGCACGGGGTGCATGATCCACAGGATTCCTCAACAAAGAAATTCATGAAGTTCAGTACAATGTCCTTTAGGAGATCACGTTGTTTACCAATGATGATCAACGATCCACCAGTTGCCAGATCCTCATATCCAAGGATCCTGTTAAAATCATAAGGAGCAATACATCGACCTGAGGGACCACCCACCTGCACAGCCTGAACCTCTCCCATGGTACCTACAAGATCAAGTATATCATTTACACTGAAACCCCATTCGACTTCATATACTCCGGCGTGAAGACAATCACCAGATACGCTCAATACTTTAGTACCGGTTGACTCATGAGTCCCGAATGACCGATACCATTCACCTCCATGATTAATGATCTGGGTTACGGCTGAGAGTGTTTCAACATTGTTAACTATTGTAGGCTTGTTCAAATACCCTTTTTCAACAGGGAAAGGGGGCCTATCACGCGGTTCTCCTCGTTTTCCTTCCGCTGATTCGATCAAAGCTGACTCTTCCCCGCATACATATGCTCCTGCTCCAAATTGAATTCTCACATCAAAATTGAATCCCTTTTTCTTGCATATATCCTTGCCTAAAAAATTATTTTCCCTGGCTTCCTTGATTACATTTTCAAGATATTCCTCTAGGTATTTATATTCATATCTTAAATAGATTATTCCCTCTTCGGCTCCAACAGCGTACCCAGCTATGGCCATTCCTTCCAATAACCTCTTGGGCCTTTCTGTCATAAGAACGCGGTCTTTAAAAGTTCCAGGCTCTCCTTCATCTGCATTACAAAATATATATTTTCTATCTCCTGGTGCCTTCCTGCAGAACTCCCATTTAAGACCTGTGGGGAAACCAGCCCCTCCTCTGCCTCGGATATTCGATAATTTCACCTCATCGATCACCTCTTCAGATGACATTTTAATTACTTTTTTTAATGCACTTCCATATTCTGCTACAGGTGACAATATAGGTCCGATCTTCCTGATATTGTTACTGACAACAGATTTAATCAACGGATTGCTGTTTGCACCATCACCATAACTTGCTACATACATTTCTTCAACATCCTTCCCCTCTTTAATATCACGAATGATCTCACGGGCCCTGAATTTTGTAAGCCGCGTAAAAACCATTCCATTAATGATAGCTGCCGGTTCCTGATCATTCATTCCGATACATGAAGTATAAAATAAACCAACTTGGCCACCTTCAGAGACCTCCCCGAACTTACATCCGGCTTCTTCTTCAAATACCCTGGCTACTTCACCACAACCCATCATATAGGCCACTGCACTGTTATTCAGGTAAATATTATACTTACCCAGGGGTGTTAATGAAAAGAAATGGTAGAAAGAAATGGTTTGTTCTACATCTACATGTGACATGTTCAGGTCCTCAGATATAAGATCAATAGCCTCCGGGGGTATAAATCCCAAAGAATCCTGAATATCAATCAGGATATCCATTAAACGGGTTTCATCCTTATTATACTTGGCAAGTATGGACTTGACATCCTTTTTCATAAAAATAATTTTGGATTAAAAAATTTTTAATAAATATCATTTTTTAGTTATAGTGAATATCAGGTTTTCAATTTCATTCCCAATATTCACATTGTTTATCGCTACTTTAAGGCTTTTTAAATTCATAGAAGTAAAATTCAGGATTCCTTTGATCCCTCCGGCTTCCATCATGTCAAGGCATCCCATAGCTGCATTCTCAGGCACCGCCAAAATGGCGAGTTTGATATTATTCTTTTTTATAAATTCTGTCATCTCCTTAATGTGGAAGATCGGGATGTTTGTTTGTCCGTCTATTTTCTCAGGATCCGTATCGAATCCAGCCGACACAATGATCCCTTCTTTCTTGAATCCAGGAAAATGCATTAATGCTTGTCCAATTCTTCCTGCTCCAACAATGACGATCTTATGTTTCCTATCAATACCAAGAACCTCATTTATCTTAATAAGTACTGCTTCAATAGTATATCCACCCTTCTGGGCGCCCCGAATACCAAACTCTCTGAAATCCTTTCGTACCAGGGATGGGGAGATGTCGAGTGTATCAGCAAGATTGTCAGAAAATACCTTAACAAATCCTATAGATTTAAGTCTGTTTAGTAAATTCTTATAATTTAATAGCCGGTATACTTTATCGTCTGAACCCATTTTTCCTTACATTATTATGTTACAAAAATAACATGTTTTTAATCTAAATACGATATTTAATTATGTTTTTTATTTGTCATGTTAAAAAAATATGGCAGATATTGTGACAAGTGTTTTTAATTTCTCAAATAAAAAAATTGTTCAGAACATATATTATATATATCGAAGGGATTTTAATTTCAGTTAAAGGATTAAGAAAACATGTTTAGATCATTTTTCATTTTTAAGTATGTATAACTTGAACTATAGAATCAAACCGTTTTTAAATCGATTTATCAATTAATATTTGGCAGAATACCGCACTTTCGGAAAGAAATTAGATAGATACATTTGTTTATGATTTAATTTTTAATAAATTATTGAGCAATTTTCTATATAAAAAGCCTCTATTATGCGAAAGATCACTACCCAATTCTGGAGATTTCTGTTTGTACTATGTTGTTTTGCAATAAGTTCAATGACATTTGCTCAATCTGAGGGAGTATCCGGAAATTCCTACTCCGAACTTTTTAATATCAATAATCCATTCGAACTTGACCTCATCTTCGACGTTAAGAATTTCATAAAGAAAAAAGATACAGAAGAGTATTTCGAGGCTAAAATTGCCTACAAAACCAGTGCCGGAGATTCCGTTCATAAAAATGTTAAGATCAGGGCCAGAGGGCATGTAAGAAAAAGGATCTGTTATATCCCTCCAATACGGATTGACTTTGATGATGAAGATTACCAGGTTGATCTTTTCGATTCCTTTGGGAAGGTTAAATTAGTATCTACCTGCAGAGTCGCTTCAAATCATGAACAATTTTTAATAAAGGAGTATTTATCCTACAAGATTTATGAAACTATAACAGACATAAGTTTCAAGACCTACTATCTTAAAATTAACTTTATCGACAGCCAGGGAAAAAAGAAACCATTTACCAGTTATTCTTTTATTCTTGAAGATATCGACGAACTGGCAGAAAGGCATAATGCAATAGAAGTGGAGAACATGGGGCTGTTAGAGTCGCAACTCGACAGGCAGACAATGAACCTTTTCTCAATGTACCAGTATCTGATAAGCAATGTCGATTGGCACATTCCTAGTAAGCACAATGTCAAACTGATCAAAAGTAATGATCATAGAAAACCTTTACCTATGCCTGTCCCCTATGATCTGGATTATTGTGGAATTGTCAATACGAATTACGCGATTCCTCAGCCCAGGGTCCCGATTGAATCCTTAACACAAAGGTATTGGATTGGTAACTGCCTAACAGATGAAGAATTTTCTACTATAAGTGCGACTTTCCTGGAAAATAAAGATGAGATCATTAGCATATTTGAAGAATGTGAATCCCTGGATAAAATTCATAGGAATACTGCAGTAAAATTTATCAAACAATATTATAATATGATTGAAAAGAGTGAACAGCAGGCAATGAGGACTATATTAAAAGATTGTGACCAATAACCTCCAGAATACTTACAAGCCCAAAAACTGTATGCCTATCCCGCTTAGGAAAATAAATGCTCCGGCAATAGCGTGGCTGTAACGTTCCATCTTCCCAAAATGGATCAGCTTCAGCCCTGAAGCGGATAAATAAACGATACCTGTCATGGTCAGGATTGTTGAAACGGAAAATGCAGTGACCACCAGGATCAGGCCAACTATGCTTCCCTCAGAAGCAGGAAATATCAGAATGGGAATAAGGGGTTCGCACGGTCCGAAAACAAAAATGATAAATAATATCCAGGGAGTAATATTTTTCCCTTTGGCTCCTTCATGAACGTGCTTATGTTCTCCTGAATGAACATGTAAATGCTTATGCACATTGCCATCCATATGCTTGTGCCAGTGTGTATGAGGTTTGTTATGATAAGCTTTAAAAACACCCCAGGCGAAATAAATCCCCCCAAATATGATCAGAAGCCATGCAGCTATATTTCCTCTAGAACCCTCGAAAAGCTCAATACTATATAAACTCCAGCCAAAAAATACTCCGAGCAGACCCAGGATAATTGATCCGCCTACATGTCCCAGTCCACATAGTACTGTAATAAACATAGTTTTAACAGTGGACCAGTTACGGGATTTTGATAGCAGGATAAAAGGTAAATAATGATCAGGACCCAGCAAAGTATGAAAAAAGCCTATTGATGCAGCACTAATCAGTAAAACCAATAATGAATCCTCCATTAGAGTTCAATTAAAAAGTATTATAAATTTAAGACTTTAAACATAAAATAAAGCAACAAGCTCAATAAATTGAATAGACTGTCTTAAAAGAAGATCAAAATCCTGATCCGGAATGCCTATCTGGAAATGTTGACAATTAAAATGTACAACACCGGACCTGTTTCAGGAATTAAGACCTAATATCTTATAAGACAGTCTATACTTAATTATTTATTACTTAAATTCTCCAATAACAATTTCACTCTGTTCACTTATAATATTAAAAGCTTCAGTCTTATTTTCACTTTGCTCTTCAATGATAATATTATTTTCAACTTCGCTTGTTGTTGTTGAAGATGTGATAGCAATTGAAGGTGCTATTACCAGTGCTATAACAGACATCAGTTTTAAAAGGATATTTAATGAAGGCCCTGATGTATCTTTAAACGGATCACCAACAGTATCTCCAACTACAGCAGCTTTATGCGGCTCGGAGCCTTTGGAATACTTTTCACCATCTATTTCAACACCTTCTTCAAACATCTTTTTTGCATTATCCCATGCTCCTCCGGCATTGGATTGGAAAATGGCCATCAATACACCGGTAACTGTTACACCAGCCAGAAGGCCACCCAGCATTTCCGGACCACCGACAAATCCAACAAAGGCAGGTGTTATGATCGCGACAAGACCTGGCAGGATCATCTTTTTAATGGATGCCTCAGTAGAAATAGCGACACATTTATCATACTCAGCGGCTCCATCAGCTGCCTGGATTATCTTCATATCTTCTTCAGTTGCATCTTCCAGGTTAGAATCATACTTCTTCATGATCACCAATGCTGCTGTTAGCGCAGGAATAGATGTAAATTGCCGTCTTACTTCCTGGATCATAGCCATGGCTGCCTGTCCAACAGCTTTCATAGCCATAGATGAGAATACAAATGGCAGCATACCACCAACAAACAACCCGGCCATAACAGATGGCTTGGAGATATTAATAGAAGTAATATTAGCCTGTTGCATAAATGCTGAAAACAGGGCCAATGCCGTCAAGGCAGCTGATCCGATTGCAAATCCTTTACCTATTGCTGCTGTAGTGTTCCCAACAGCATCAAGCTTATCCGT
>CAYMFU010000132.1:0-15514 GCA_964389805.1 uncultured Roseivirgaceae bacterium
TATCTCTCATGAAGCCCCGCATGTTCCCTTCCAGGGCAGGAAGGATCCTGGATACAGGCATCCCGATCAGGAATTCAGCTACTTTGGCCCTGTGGAAGACCAAGCCCGGGCATACATAGAGATGGTGGAGGTAATGGATGAGGGTATTGGAGAAGTGTTGAAAAAAGTTCAGGATTTGGGATTGATTGAAAATACATTGATCTTTTTTATATCAGATAATGGGGGATTACAAGGATATGGTGATAATGGGAATTTAAGAGGAGCTAAGACCAGCCTATTTGAGGGTGGCCATCGTGTCCCTGCAATTGTTTCCTGGCCGGGCAGAATAAGAAAGGGTATTTCTGATGATCTGGCATTAAGTTTTGACCTTTTCCCTACCATCTTATCTATATGCAATATTGATAAGCCTGAAGGCCTCATTCTGGATGGAATAGACATCTCAGAACTACTTTTCAAGGAAGGAAATTTAGAGGATAGAAATGTTTTCTGGAGGTACCGGGGAGTCTTATCCATGAGAAAAGGCTCGATGAAACTTTTAATCAACCCGGGAGACACTTTATTATTCAATTTGAGTAAAGATATTCGTGAAGAAAATAATCTTGCACCAGATAGCCTTAATCTATTAAATGCTATGTCTGCAACTTTACGGGATTGGAACACCGAAATGAATAAATACCCACAAAAGACCCGATAGTGGATCTTAGCTCCTATTCTGTGCCAGGCTCCCTTCGAATTTTTATTTTTATGGCTTCAGATATATATTTTTCAGAGATAAAGACTAGATATCCTCCTCCTCCGGCTCCTGACAATTTCCACCCCATTGCATCTTTTCTATGTAATTCTATTGTATTGCTCACCTCTTCATTTATCATGTTTGGAAACATAGTTACTTGAGCCTCAAACGAAGCCTTGAATTGTCGACCAAATTCCCGAATGTTTTTCTGTAATATTGCTTCCCATGTTGCGAACGTAGCCTCTGCAAGGGCTTTTGCATTTTTTGAATTAATTTGAGTATCCGCTAAAACGTCATAGCCTGAAGCCCGTGGATTTAACGGCACGAAATTAAGTCGTTCTTCAATCCAGGATAAGATATCTTCATCATGGCAAGATTCAATTTTATGTGGCCAGTATTCCCCATTATAATACATTATATTTAAGCCTGCGAATACTATCCCAATCGAATCCTGTGATCCGCTTATCTCTTTTTTGCCTGGTGGATTTTCGAAACTGAATAAAACCTTGGCAAGTTTTTCAGGATCATCTACGGGCAAGCTGTAACCCCATATCTCCATGGCTTTTTTCCTTGTACTTGAAGACATCCCACTTCGATCATTGAAATCGTGTGTAGGTTCGATAGAAATCGTTATAACAGGACCGGGATAATGCTTAGAAACATATGGTTGGTCTAGCCAGCCACCAGCTAGGTCAAGCCGGTATGGGATGATACTTTTAGATCTTATACCAGTAGTAGATCTGGAAGGAAGATTATCCTTAGGTATTCTTTTGCTAACTACATATTCAATGCCCAACTGCTTGCAAAGATCTATTTTTGCATCTGAGTCACCATCTTCATTAACGAACAGAATATCCGGCTTTAATTGTTTAATTTCATCCAAATAATCCATTATTCCACTTCCCTTATTGATCCAAGCGTCCTTCACATATTTTATGGATTTTACCATGTATAACCTTTCCCTATCGCTATTGATCGTTTTTCGATTTTTAAGACTAAAAATTGTTCGATCTGATCCTAAACCTACATAAAGATCCCCATGTGAAGCAGCTTCCTCGAAAAAGGCAACATGTCCGCTGTGTAAAAGATCATAACAACCACTGACAAAAACTTTTTTTCTTTTCATAAATGAATATTTGGATCAGAACAAAAATAATAAATTAGTCCACATCATCTGGATACATTACCTCATTTATGAGCTCAGTATCTTCATTTAAACATTAGATTTATTGGAGCTATAATATTAAATCTTCTTCAAATAACTCTATACAATAGAATATTAACCAACTTGAGATTAAGATATTCGTAATTATATAATAAGATGGAGGTATACGAGAAGCAGGTCTATGATGAGCTGAAAACATGGAAACAATCAATTCATGAAGATCCTTCTTTATTTGGAACCATGGCCAAATCAGTTCAATCAGGTATTAATAATGTTATTCCTGAACGGATACACAAAATAATGACTGATGCCATCAGGCAGATGACCAAATCTGTCATATTTGGAGCTTATCTTACTACTCAGAAAAAAAATAAGATTGATTTACTATCTGGAATTGAGGAAAAGGTAAAAGAAAAGATAGATATATACAGTAAAACTGCAGCTGCCGAAGGAGGTGTTACTGGATATGGGGGAATTCTGATGGGCCTGGCGGATCTACCTTTATGGTTAAGTATCAAAATTAAAATGTTATTTGAAATTGGCAATCTGTATGGATATGATCTATCAGATTATAAAGAAAGAATATACTTGCTCCAAATATTTCAATTAACATTCTCCAGACATCAGGAGAGAAAAAAAATATTTGATCGTATCAATAAATGGGATAAGGAAAAAGAGAAGTTAC
Organism: uncultured Roseivirgaceae bacterium; assembly: GCA_964389805.1. GTDB lineage: Bacteria > Bacteroidota > Bacteroidia > Cytophagales > Cyclobacteriaceae > JAGTVG01. The sequence goes on from CAYMFU010000132.1 coordinate 2,584, forward strand.
CTGAAAATATAAATGATTTCGACTGGAGAACTTTTCAAATCGAATACAGGGATTATCTGGACCTGGCAAAGTTATTACAATTGATCCCAGGATTCGGTGCTATTGTAGGGATCTATATCAACCATAAACTTACTCGTCGATTAGGGCATTTCGCCATGAATGCATATCGTATGAGGTTGCTTAAGGTCAAGTAAAAAATAGATTGCAGAATTCACCTTCCTTTATTATATTTCGATCTATAATAAATTATACCCTTTCTAGTATTAACCTTTTAATCCACTATCATGAAGAATTTCCTGAAATTGTTCCTTATAATCTACATACTTTCAATATCCAATAACATCTCTGCCCAAAATGAAGACGTAAATTTTAGGGGTGCCTGGAGATCTGAGGAGGGTGTAATCATATTTTCTGGCAAATTCTTCTCCTATGCATTATTTGAAGCCGAATCCAAATCATTTGCAGGCACTTATGGTGGGGGATGGTCTTATGATAACCATACAATCACCCTAAATATGGAATATAATACCTTCGATAATTCAATTGTAGGTCATAAGATAAATAAGCAGGCTAAGTTTGAGGTTGACAAATTGATAATCGAAGGTCAGGAATTCCTCAGAATAGACAATGGGATTCCCGGAGAATTAGAAGGAGCCTGGCTGTTTTCAGGAAGAAAACGCAATGATGAAATTCAAACGCGGGACACCAATCAACCACGAAAAACAATGAAAATATTATCCGGTACACGCTTTCAGTGGATCGCCTATAATACGGAAACCGGAGCATTTTCCGGAACGGGAGGGGGCACTTATACAACCATTGACAATCAATATACCGAAAACATTGATTTCTTTTCAAGAGATAATTCCCGTGTTGGAGCTTCACTGACATTCGACTATGAGCTTATAGATGGTATTTGGAACCACTCCGGACTCAACAGCCGAGGAGAACCACTCTACGAATTCTGGAATCCAAGACGATAAAGATGATTGAATAAATACAGGGAATTGTCTTTAAATATCTGACGGTTATTAGGTTATGGGTCAATTTGCGGAATCGGGTTTGTTATTACATTTACGGCTATCTATATAGAATTCATTCGATTAGGCTGGCATATGATTACATTGGAATAAATATTCATTGTCATTAATGATCCATATATTTGTTCAGTATCCGTTATTACTTTTTATGTCATCTCCTTTATTTAGAATTACGAAATATAACAAATCATTTCAAACGCGTTCAAACGTACAGATAAAGCAGAACCTCAAATTAATTTCAGGATTTTTCAATAACAGTAAATCTTAATAAAATGATCAAGTTAGGCGTAAATATGGAATTTGTACGACACCATGACAAACCCTTCGACTGGGGAGTACAAAAAGCTAAAGAAATAGGATATGAATATATTGAACCTATGGTTCATATGGGAAGAGAATTATTAAGTGAAGCAGGTTATTTTCATTCTGTTTCTATGTTCGAAGATCCATTGCGGATAAAAGAAATATGTGATAAGAATAGCATTAAACTATCCGGATTATCAACACATACCCCTTTATGTAAACCAGAAATAAGTGTAGAATATCTGAAAATGGCCATTCGATTTGCAGCTGATGCCGGAGCTCCGGTTGTAAACACGGATGAGGGCCCTAAACCAACCTGGACTACCAGAGAGATGGACTATACCTTGATGAAATACTCACTAATGGAAGCAGCCAGTGTAGCAGAGCGACATGGTGTTTTAATCGGTCTGGAGCAGCATCAACAGTATAGTAAAACACCGGAAGGATTAAAGAGTATTTATGAACTTGTAGATTCCCAAGCAATAGGTATAAATTACGACACAGGCAATGCCTACCTAGGTGGAGGTGGCGACATTTACAATTGGCTGGAAAGTGTAAAAAAGGATTTAGTGCATGTTCATGCAAAAGATATCAGCATACAACAGGGTAAAGATGAACGAGGTAAAGTTACTGGTACACCGGTAGGGTGTGCTTGCGGAGACGGAGTCGTTGACTGGAAAAAGGTGATTGATATCGTTAAAGATTTAGATCGCGAAATAGTTTTCAGTGTTGAGTGTGGAACTGTACCAGATGCGATAAGGAGTTTCGAGCATCTATCAAAATTGATCTGAAAGCTTCAGTATTTCTCCATAACTATCTTTAAAGTATAGATATTCTTAATATGGTAATTTCAGACATCTGCTTATCCTTCAAATTGTCGGATAATTACTTCCGTTCGAAAAGTCTGGCTTTCCAATAATTTGGTAATTACGCAAGACCTATCTTAATCTGATAGGATAATACAAGAATCTAAAATATTATTTACGGCATAAAATTTTGAGTGATTAAGAAAAGAATAGTACAACTGATATTCGACAATCAGCTAGTTGATCATTTAAAAGATCAAAACTTGAATAATTTACAGGAAAATAGATCTATTTGACCACTTTTATACCTTTCCAGAAGGCTACATGATCTTTGATGCCTTTTGCCAATCCACTGGGATCCGGATAATACCAGGCTGCATCTTTGTTTAATTCATCCTCTATTACCACATCAAAATATGAGGCAGTTCCTTTCCAGTGACATACGGAGTGGGTATCTGCATTTTTAAAATACTCCTTATTCAAACTCTCAACTGGAAAATAATGATTCCCCTCTATGACTACTGTTTTATTACTTTTCGCTAATACAACGTCATTCCATATTGCTTTCATAATTTCTATAATTTAAATGTCTGAAATTTCTAATATTGACCATTAGTCGTAACACGAAACCTTTCCTGACATTCAAAAAAAATTTTGTCAGGAATAAGGAATGAGTCCGACCAATTCATCAATAAATGAAGCTGAAAACTTAAAAGTTTTATGATGAAAGCAATACGGAATCCAATATCGACTGGAAAGAAAATGTTATACAGAAAAGTGGAAGCCATTCTAGGCAAGGGAAGAATCAGGATCACAATGGTATTTATCCTATTTATAACACTTACTATATTGGCTTGTGAGGAGGTTGAAATGCCAACAGGAAACAGTCCAGTCAATCCAAACTTAAATCAGTGGGACATCCCCCGTGACCAGGTATTTGATGGCGGACCTGGTAAAGATGGGATACCGGCTCTGGATAATCCAACCTTAAGCAACGCTTCAGAATCGTCATACCTTTCGGACGATGATCTCGTACTGGGATATAAAAATGGGATTGATATGGTGGCCTACCCACATAAAATACTGGATTGGCATGAAATTATTAATGACAAAGTTAACGGGCAAGCGATCGCCGTTACCTACTGTCCCTTAACAGGAACAGGCATCGGCTGGGATAGAACTATTGACGGCGCTGAAACTACTTTTGGTGTTTCAGGATTGTTATACAATTCTAACCTGATTCCGTACGACCGAAAAACTGATAGCAATTGGTCACAAATACGACTGGATTGTGTCAATGGAGTTTTAAAGGGTAATATGGTTCAGACTTTTCCACTGGTTGAGACTACATGGAATACCTGGAGGTCTATGTATCCGGAAACAAAACTCATCTCAATAAGCACTGGATTCAACAGAAACTATAATCGATACCCTTATGGAGATTACAGGACCAATAATAATAACATTATATTTCCATTCCAACCTAATGACAACCGCCTGGGTACCAAAGAGCGAGTGCATGGGATAATCATTGATAAAGTCGCCAAAACATATCGATTTGGCAGTTTCTCAAATGGCACAGCACTTATTGAGGATTTATTCCGATCGGTCCCTTTAGTTGTAGTTGGAAACAAGGATAGAAACTTTATTGTATCGTTTAAAAGTACGTTAGCAAATGGAACAGTCCTGAAATTTGAAATTGCCCCAGAACATAATCAGGACCCTTCCTCACCGATAATACTCATAGATGACCAGGGAAATAAATGGGACATTTTCGGTGTAGCTGTTTCAGGTCCTCTGAAAGGTCAAAAACTCCTCTCAACTACTTCATTTATAGGATACTGGTTCTCCTGGGGGGCATTTTATCCCGGACTAGATATATATAGCGACTAATCAGCAAAATCATTTTTCATTTTATTTGCTAAATGCCACAAATATTTTAATAAATTGAGAATTAATTTGAATTAAAATTATTTAATCAGGCATTTGTGGATCCCTCAAATTCGGTTAACAAAAATGAAATAATTGAAGACTGGATTAACCAGTATGGAGATGGTTTGTATTCGTGGGCTTTTCATAAAACTTCATCAAAAGAGGTTGCGGAAGACCTTGTCCAGGACACATTTCTGTCAGCTTTTAATTCTATCGATTCCTTTGAAAACAGAAGCAATCCAAAAACCTGGCTATTTTCAATTCTAAACAATAAAATTATTGATTACTATCGCAAGGCTGCCAGGAAATTTACCAGCATAGAAACTGATTCAGAGATAGAAGGATACCAGATTACAGAATCATTATTCGATAATAATCAGAATTGGTCTCCAAATGGATACGAAGATGTTTGGGATAAGGAAAAACACCTTCTTGATGATCCTGAATTTATTAAGATCTTTGATGGATGTTTAAAAGACTTACCTGGGAAATGGAACCTTGCAGTATTGGCAAAATACCGGCTCGGAAAGGAAGCGGCAGAAATTTGTCAGGAGCTAGACATAACACCGTCCAATTACTGGCAGATCATTCGTAGATCTAAATTGTTGCTGAAAAAATGTATAGAAAAACAATGGAATTAATGATATCAACTGGGCAATCCCGGTATGCAATACATATATCCAATTAATAAACGCATAGCACATGAAAAAACTTGTCAATATACTGTTACTCTCCTGTAAAAAAGCTACGGAATTAATTGAAAAAAGAGAATTCATCCCTTTATCATATAAAGAGAAATTGCAGTTAAGGCTACATACATCCATGTGCAAGGCATGTAAATCATATGAAAAACAGTCCGATACTTTAGAAAAGGCACTTTCAGACTGGGTCAGGAAAAATGAGAAAGCGGACGATAATAATGTACTTCCAGGCCATGCAAAAGCAGCTTTGATCAATAAAATTAAGGAAAAGTAAAAAAATCCACTCTTCCTGTCAGGAATCTTCCCCTCCATAGTCTATTCTTTCGATTTATTTAGAAACAAAATTTATTTAGAAAGAATATGAAAAAGAAAACGATCATTAAAGCTAGTCTTCTAATAATAGGGATAGGCATACTGACAGCAGCAGGAATTATATTTTATATGTTCAATATGCCGCATAGGGATGTTCAGGCAAGTAAGACGGATTTTGTTCTTGAAGCTGGCCAACTTATAGCGGAATATCTTTCGGATCCTATAAAAGCAAACGAAAAATATCTCGATGAATCCGGAGACTCTAAAATACTTGAGATATCCGGACGGGTAGCTAATATTTCTGAAGATTTCAATAATCAAAAGGTTGTACTTATTAAATCTGAAGAAAATAAAGCCGGTGTTAGCTGTACGTTTACCCACGAGACAAACGGTTCATTGCAAGGAATCCATGAAGGACAGCATATAGTTGTCAAAGGTGTAATACGCGCAGGTGCATCCTTTGATGAAGACCTGCATATGTATGAAAATGTGATCATGGAAAAATGTAATCTTATATCAGTTATATAATTGTTGTTAAACTAAATTTAAATAAAATGAAAAAGTCATCCATTATAATACTTATTACAGTTGTGACGCTTACTCTGGCTGCTTTTACCACAGTACCTGAGAAATGGGTAAGTTCAAAATCACATGTCAAATTCTTTTCAACCACACCGGCTGAAGATATTGAGGCAAACAATTTCAAAACCGTTAGCACAATAGATCCAAAATCGGGAGAAGTTGTCTTTTCCGTACCCATGCAGAGTTTTGAATTTGAGAAGTCCTTGATGCAGAAACATTTTAACCAGGACAAATTTCTGGATACAAAGCAATTCCCAAAGGCAAAATTTACGGGCAGAATCACTAACCTTGATGATGTCAACTGGGATTCTGATGGAACATATAGCACATCCATCAGTGGAGATCTTACCATTAAAGGGGTAACCAAATCCTATTCTGAAATGGGCTCAATTACCGTTACAGGGGGTGCCATTAACGCCACTAGCACATTTCATGTAACTCTTTCGGATCATGGTATTGCTTTCCAGGATGGCAAACCGTCCACAAACATTGCCAAGACGGTTGAAGTAACTTTAATAGCGGAGTATCAGCCTCAATAATTTATATTTCAAATGTGAACAACGAACAGTAACCTGAACATACAATGTTTTGGTTGCTGTTTTCATTCTTTATAGAGTTTAAAAAATGACATCTTAATACAATATAAAAATTTGAATGCCGGAATAATGATCTTGAATCAGTTAAGTCATCTTGGATTTGGATTTGCAGTAAGTATGCTTGGTGCATTGCCATTTGGATTGGTCAACCTGACTGTCGTGGATGCGGTGCATAAACAAGGTCCTAAAGTTGCTTTCAATATATCACATGGTGCAGCAGCAGTTGAAGTATTATTCGGATTGATTGCCATTTATACAGGTAGCATTATTCAGCAATATATTAATGATAATGCATTTATAAATTTCATATCAATTGCAATACTTGGTATCGCTGGCTTGTATTTTCTTATAAAAAAATCAAACAAGGATCAACCTGTTAATTCAGGATCTTTTGGTTTTCTGAAAGGTATGCTGTTAAATATCATAAGTATACAGGTGCTTTTATTCTGGTTGGTTGCTGTAGCCGTTTTGTCATCAAAACACCTGCTTACTTATGATTTGGCAACAATAATCACTTTTGCCCTTGGAATATGGATTGGAAAAATGACTGTATTGTGGCTCTATATAGCCATAAGCAATAAAATGTTTTCTAAATCCGGAACATTGTCAAGAAATATGAATAAGATAATTGGCATTGTATTAATGATAGTGGCTTTTATTCAGATCTTGAAAATTTAGTAAACTAAAGTCAGGAAGATCACCAAATACAATTTGAAACCAGACCTATATATGGTTTAAACAATCCGTCTCTGAGAATTTACTGCGATAAAGCGAAACACCGTGTAACACTGGTTTAAAGACAGAATATCCATAGTATCTGTCAGGGATCCTGCTTCCTTTCGTCTTATAAATTAAATCCAATGTTTTGCAGGAGTAATATCCATGGAAAGAAATATTAAAGAAAGTGATATTTATCAAATTGCCTGGACTTCATATAATTTATAAAATAAGAATGAGAAAAATTACAGGAATAGCATTAATCATAATATCTATTGTAATGATATACATTTCCCTGGTTCATAAAATGATACCTCCTGGACTTACGGGAATAGGATTCATTTTGATAGCATTAAATTACATGTGGAGAAAGGAAAACCCCTGATCATATTATTTTAAGACCCGGAAGATAGTGATTATTAAATTAAAAGTACTAGCATTTTATATCGTGGGAACAATTATGTCTTCCTCAACGGCCTTCATCAATTCAAATCCAGATCCTAAAAATAAAGACACCTATTCTCTGTTTAAAATTGAAAGAAGCCGGGATACAAATCAGGTTCTATATGATATAAATCTTAATTCTGAGGGGAAGATCGACATCAAAAACCCAATCCGAATTTATTGGATAAAGCATACAATGGGAGGAATTGAAGAGAACCTTACCTGGGTACAACGGAAATTCGGTTATGGATTGAAATTTATCAGGGCAAATGATTCGCAAGTCATATTTCGATTCGTGTCCCATATAAACAGGGACTTTTCTTTAAAGAAAAATAATGAAGGATATTATAAAGTATATGCATCATCAAACAATGATATTATAGAAGTGAACAAGTTGTTTATTCAATTTGACGGGGGTACATTTCTGTCACCAAAAGTAACAAAGGTCGAACTTCATGGGATCGATCAGAAAACTCATGATCATATTATAGAAATAATTAATCCATAATATTCTGTATCTTTTTATATATATTTAAGGTTAATCAATACGTTTTAATTCTATTTCTAAACGGCTGGATAAACTTTATTTGAAAAATTCAGTTTTATTTTCTAAGAACAAATGCCTGAAAAAACTAAATATACCGGATATGCAATTGCCCTTGCCTGGCCTGAAACTTATTGTAAACAGGCTGGCGCCTGGTATGATCCCGTAATGAACTTTCTTGGCATCAACACAAATTTTCATTATAAAGTAGGACATGCCGCCGTGATATTGGTAGATGGCAGAAATGGAAGTTGCCTCTATTTTGATTTTGGCAGGTACCATGCTCCTTTTGGTTATGGGAGAGTGAGGAATAAAGAAACAGACCATGACCTCACAATTCATTTAAAAGCAATAATATCCGATTCTGGATCGATCGTAAACCTAAATGAGATATTGTTTGAAATATACCACAATCCATCTTGTCATGGGAATGGTCCTGTTCATGCGGCATATATAAAAATAAGGTTCGATCTGGCGCATAAAACTGTATTGAAGATGCAGAAAAGAAATCCGTGGAAATATGGTCCTTTTATCATGGAGGGTACCAATTGTTCCCGATTTGTTCGTTCAATTATCTTATCCGGCAAGCCTTCACTAAAAAATGCTTTAAAATTAAGACTTCCTCTGACAATAAGCCCCACACCTGTTGGGAATGTAGGTTCGCTGGGCAAAAGAACAATTTATCAGCCTGAGAGAGACGATCCATCAATTAATTTAAAGGTAGCAAAACCACCACAGCTCTCATCGTCTAATCTAAATAAAACATTACAGATTCCAATAAAAGGACCATCTGTCCCATCCACAGCTCAATGGCTCGCTGGAGAAGGAGCAGGCTCCTGGTTTAACATAGAGCGTGTGAATGCGGGATTTAAAGTAAATCGCTATAGTGAATCCGGAAAACTGGAATGTTCCGGGATATTTTCAAAACAAGTCCATTTTGATCTTGAAATAAGCAAGCCATTCAAGTTCCAGCATATAAGTCACTGTGACCAGGTCAGCATTGAACAAAATGGAAGAACAATCTACTTGAAACGAGTTAAAACCACCACCTACAATAAAAAATATGACCCTTACTCCTATTTGCAAACTCAAAGATCTTAATGATCGGGAACCGTTTCATACGCAGATAAACAACCTTGACCTTGTCGTTATTAAATTTGATAATGAAGTATCTGTCCTCTATGGAAGATGCCTTCACCGGGGTGCATTACTATCTGATGGATATATTGAAGGTGACAATCTGATATGTGGATTGCATCAATGGGATTACCGGTATGATACGGGAATTTCTCAGTATAATAATGCCGAAGCGCTTTATAAATTTAAATCATTTATAAAAGATGGGAAGATCTGGGTGGATTCCGGTGAGGTCAACAGCTATCTGCAAAAATATCCTCAGCCCTTTAATCGCAATGAGTACCTTGGTGATTTTACTGATACGCATCCGGAAGATACGGAACCTTACACTTCATATATACAGTCTCTAGCTAAAAACGGTCTGAAAAAATCTGGAAAACACGGGCCATCAGAGGCCATGGGCGTTGACCGTAATACATTGCCAAAATGGGAAGACATTCAGTTCCTTCCAGCGCAATTATCAAGACGCCCATTGATGGACGATGCTAAAGTAAACTCTGAGACAATTATTGGTCCTAATGCAAAAATACCTCTGAAGCTATCAATGCCTGTTTTTGTTTCAGATATGAGCTTTGGGGCACTTTCACGGGAGTCGAAAATCGCCTTGTCAAAAGGTGCTGAAATGGCTGGGACGGGTATTTGCAGTGGCGAAGGTGGGATGTTGCCGGATGAACAAAATGCAAACACACATTATTTCTATGAATTGGCTTCAGGTAAGTTTGGCTTTTCCTGGGAAAAAGTAAAAAAGGCTCAGGCTTTCCACTTTAAAGGTGGACAGGGAGCGAAAACAGGAACTGGGGGTCATTTACCAGGAAGCAAGGTAACCAGGGAAATTGCAGAGGTAAGGGGCTTGAAGGAAGGTGAAACGGCCATATCACCAGCCACATTCCCGGATTTAAAATCAATCGAAGACTTCAGAGAATTTGGAGATGAAGTACGCAAACGTACAGGTGGGATCCCTGTAGGTTTTAAAATTGCTGCCAGCCATATTGAAGCAGATATTGATTTTGCGGTTAAAGCAGGAGCCGATTATATCATTCTTGATGGAAGAGGTGGAGGAACCGGTTCTGCACCAACTATTTTGAGAAACAATATAAATATCCCGACTATACCTGCCTTGGCCAGGGCCAGAAAATACCTGGATTCTATACAAGCTAAAAATATTTCCTTAATCATAACAGGTGGCTTGAGGCTTCCGGAGGATTTTGCAAAAGCAATGATGCTGGGTGCAGATGCCATAGCAGTATCCAATGCTGCACTTCAGGCAATAGGTTGTCTGGGAATGAGGGCATGTAATACAAATAATTGTCCTGTTGGGATTGCGACTCAAAAGGAAAATCTAAGAAAAAGGTTGATCATTAACTCATCGGCCCTTCAACTGAAAAATTTTCTTGAAGCCAGCAATTCGTTGATGAAAGTGATAGCACGTACATGTGGATACAATGATTTTAAAGATTTCAATCTGAAGGACCTGTCAACCACTGATTTTGACATGCATCTGCTTACGGGGATCCCTTATGCCGGTAATTCCTGATATATTAAGAAAGTATGAAAGATTATACCAAAACAGATCAACACATTCATCAGATAAGCCAGATACTGGCTAAACTTGGTAGGTCATTGGTTCCCCGAATGGACGATGACAGCCATACCAATCTATATTGGGAACCTTTTGAACAAAGAATACTGGGAAGATGGATCAAAACCCCCAGGGGATTATTATTGCCAGCCTTAAATTTAGAACATACGAAATTTGAATGGCTTGATAAACAAATGGAAGTTATTACAGAAGTTTCATTGCTTCACAGGAATTACTTTGAAGCTGAAAGTCTCGTCGAGGAGCTCTCATCTGATGTTGGTATAGTAAAAACAGACTTGATGGCACCTCTACATTTTGAAATCCCGGATTACTCATTTAAAAACATCCCAATAATTGAGGTGGAACAGCAGGAACTTTCAGAATGGTCATATTACAGAAGTCTGGCTAACCATGTATTGAAAGATGTTGGTGAACATGTTCAGAGAGATGTTGAAGTCAGGATATGGCTCCATCATTTTGATACAGGAATCTATTTTCAATGGAATAATGATTTAGGAATTGGTTCCGGACTGGCAATGGAAGACGATTCGGCAGGAGCTCCTTACTTTTATATATCAGCATATCTCGGACATGATCAGATTGATTATACAGAGGCATCAGCTCTTTCAAATGGAAAGTGGATTAAAGATGGACCGTGGAAAGGGGGCATTTTGCCAATAAACCTACTGATGCCGGAAAGTGCCATGCAAACTCTTGAAGTTTTCTATAGACAAGCCTTACACTTTTTGCTTAATCAATAGTGAGTTAATATATAATTCGCAAATTCCATATACTCAACAGGAATGAAACAGGGAAATTTTCAATTATTGTAGGATTTAGGATTTTTTGCTATGAAATTTTATCGCTCACCTTATTTTTATTGGATTCTTATGTTATATATTTGAATTGAGTGTATAACACAATATGTATCTCTTTTTATTCAATGTACTTAACAAATCATTTTTTTATTATGAAGAAGTTAGCGATCCTCTTTTTTGTTTTAAGTTTATTTTCCTGTCAGACCACTACCGAAAAAGCCGTCAATGGATTTTCTGTGAAAAGAGGTACAAATGTGGCCCACTGGTTATCTCAAAGTACGCGTCGCGGAGTTGAACGGGAACAGTTTATTATAAAAAAAGACCTTGAAAAAATTGCAGCGATGGGTTTTGATCATATTCGCCTTCCAATAGATGAAGTTCAGATGTGGGATGATGATGGTAAGCGACATGAGGATGCATTTCAATTGATGATCAACTGCATAAAATGGTGTGAAGAGTATGACCTGAAGGTTATTGTGGATGTTCATATTCTTCGATCCCATTACTTTCTGGCTAAAGAAAAACCACTTTGGACTGTTCCAGCCGAGCAGGAAAAATTTTATAACCTATGGAGGGATCTTTCGAAGGCGCTGAATCAATTTCCAAATAGTCACCTGGCTTATGAATTAATGAATGAAGCTGTAGCGGATGATCCTGATCAATGGAATGATCTGATAGCTAATACTGTAAAGGCCATACGGGAACTGGAACCTGAAAGGACTATAGTAATTGGTTCAAACAAATGGCAATCTGTTGAGACATTTGATGAACTTAAGGTACCGGAAAATGATCCGAATATTCTTTTAAGTTTTCACTATTATGAACCAATGATGCTTACGCATCTGCTGGCAGGGTGGACAAATTATAGAAACTACCCTGGGCCGGTTCATTATCCCGGGATTCTTGTAACTGAAGAAGAATTTACTAATCTACCGGATAGTTTGAAGGTAGTGGCAGAAAATTCGCTTGGCAGGGAATTTAACAAAAAAGTTATTCTTGAGATGTGGCAGGAACCCATCAAAAAGGCTAAAGAACTTGGCCTTCCATTATATTGTGGTGAATTCGGAGTGTTTTTCAAAGCACCGGAACAGGACAGATTACGATGGTATCAGGATATTATACAATTATTTGAAGAAAACGGGATTGGCTATGCCAATTGGAATTATAAAAGTACAGCATTTGGAGTGGTTGACGATGATGGAAACCGATTTGATGACCTTATTAAGATCATTGTTCCATCAAATAACTCAACGAATTGATGACCTGTATTTCCTGATCCTATAATGTAAAATCAGATTAGTATTTCTTTAACATGAAGATAATTTATGATTTTTCGTAGATATATCACGCCATTAATTCTCCTCACCATATTATTATCATGCAACGTGGAGAACCATACAAATAGACCTAATATAATTCT
>CAYMFU010000133.1:0-7326 GCA_964389805.1 uncultured Roseivirgaceae bacterium
TAATAAAGTTTATAAGCACACCGGCCTAACACCAAGGTATGGGGTGGTCACTTATGACTTTACAGATGATCCTTTTACTGATCAGGAATGGAATATTGGAGTGAAGAAAATGTGGGATAACGGATTGATCGTGGGGGTGTATAACTTTTTTGCAAATCCATCAGGTGGACATGCTTTCAGGGAAACTTGTGACATCGATCCTATATTTGAATCTGAGACGAATCCTACTAAAACAAACTTTTATGCTCAGATGGATAGAATGGCAGCAAACCTTCAATGGTTAAGCGATCAGGGCATTCCTGTAATTTATACTCCATTTGTTGAGCAGGATGACAACAATTCAAAATGGCATGCTAAGGATGGGAGGGAGAATGCGGTTAACTTATACAGGCTGGTTCATGATTATTTTACAGATAATAAAGGACTGGACAATATCATCTGGGCTTATCATACCCGTGAATCTGATGGTGCATTAGAAGCATTTTATCCCGGTGATGAGTACGTTGATATATTGGGGAAATCGGGTTATGGTCCTGATCTTAACTTTCCTGAATATGAATGGGCAGTGGAGAAAAAGAAACAGGGAAAAATTATATGGTGGGCTGAATTGGGTATAAACGATAGAAACAAACCACCCAGGGATTGTATGGATGTACTTGAGAAGCTTGAAACCAGTTATCCTGAACTTGCTGGATTCGTTTTCTGGAGCGATGCAGGTTATTATAATGTTGTAGGAAATCTTAATGGGCCTGAATTTATGGCCGATCCAAAAATTGAAACTTTGGAATAAAGAATGGATCTCTTGGAAAGATTTTTCGATAATTGAAATAAATAAAATTGATAATCAAGGGATATTTGCATTTTTTTGCATTGTTATAATATTTTTTGTGAGTCGATTTTTTTTATGAATACCGAAACAGCGAAGCTATGGAGAATTTTGACATAATCATTACTGGAGGAGGTCCAGCCGGATTGTCTTCTGCTGCTGAGCTGAGCAAAAACTTTAAAGTGCTTGTCCTGGAAAAGGAGAAGCCGGGTACTACCCGATCTACATGGTATAGTTATGAAGATCGTGCAAAAAAATATCAGCTTGAAGATGCAATAGTGGTCAGAACCAGTTATATCAAATTTACTGCGCCTACTACAGAACATCTCATGAAAGATGATTGTGTGATATTTGATCACAATAAAGTGCTTGAAATATGGATGGAACGTGCTATTGCAAATGGTGCGGAAGTAAAAAATGAAATATTTATCAGTTATAAAAATACCAGAAACCAGGTAAGTGTCAAAACAAACAAAGGGACGTATCAGGCCCGGCTTCTGGTGGATTCAATGGGCATCACTTCTCCTATTCTTGCTAGCAATAATTTGATCAGAAGAAAAGATGCCTGGGTCATATACGGGGCAACAATGACCAATGTTGATTTTGAAAATCCATATCAACTTGAATATTTACCTCTCAATGATGAAGACAATACTTATATCGGGATACATCCACATAGCGATACGGAAACCAATATTTATGCTTTTAAAGGGCAAAAAAATACCATTGGTAATCCGGAGGAATTAAAAAATAAGTTTGAAGCGGCCATCAGGAAAATCCAGCCCAATGCTAAAAAGATAAATTCATTGAAAGGAACTATTGTTTCCGGAACCCTTAAAAAGTATGCGCTTGACAATGTGATCTTCTTTGGATCTTCAGGCATGTTAAATCCCGATGGATGTGGCATGGGATTTAATCAAATTTTAATGAAGCATCAGGAATTTGCCAGGGCTATTAAGAATGTAATGAAAACTGATACCTTAGATCAGAAGTCATTAGAGAAGGTGGCTTTTTCTCTAAAAGACCAGGAAATAATCAATTTCCAGAAGATCATAGGCGCATTCTCACTATATTTTATTCGCAGCAAGGGGAAATGGGATGGTGGTGTCAAATGGCTCAATGCAATGGGGGAGGACAGCAAATACTGGATGCGTAATGAAATGACTCTTGACTGGATACGTAGTGCCAATTTAAGTCTTAACAACGTGATCCCATTAAAAGATTCTTATAAGATGATCCCATTTAACGATTTCTTTTTTATTTTGGGACAGTTAATAAGGTTCAAACTGAAGTCAATCAGGTCTGATTTGAAAAAGGCTGCCCGCTGATTCATGCCTTAATCCTTTATTTTAAATTATTTCATTTCCGGGGGATATTCTTCTCTTTTCTATACGGAATGAACCAGCTCGGTTCGTTTCTTAATTTATTAGGAAGAAGTAGATACTCCAAAATCTGCTATGCCTCCAGAGCAACTGTTTCCGTATGTTTTTCTTCCTCTTTATTAAGGTTGATTAGCCACTTTTCGGGGATCACTTTGTCGTAAACCTCAGGAAATGATCCCACAGCATTGTATTTATCCCGCATATCACGGTATAACTTATGGATGTACATTTGTTCAAATTCTTGTCGGGTCATAAATATATCTGCATAAAGCATGTGGAATCCATGTTTTTTGAATGTATAATCTTCAAGGTTTCGAGAAGTGGTAACTGAATCCCAGTCTCCCTGCTTGACATATGGAGGTATTCCATAAATTCCAATATCTACAAACATAGAGCTCTCTTTATCTGCAAAAGTATTGAAGGGATTACTTATAATTCCTTCATGCTCTCCATGATTGAATAGTCTAACGGGGCATATCCACAAAGGATAGATTCTGTAGTTCTTGTCAATATACTGTAATGCTTCGCCCATTTCTTGTATAGGGATAATAATATCCTGCGCCACCCTGTTTTTCAGGGCTTTTCTTCTGAGGTCTTTAGTCATTGAATACTTCATCAGAGAAATTTTCGGCGCTCCCATCCAGGCAAATAACCATCGATACCACTTTTTATAGGCAAACGGGATGAGGTCTTTCAGCTGGAAAAAAACACTTGGAGTATGCCGGTGAAAATAATGACGAAGAGGAATATATTCCCTGCCTTTACCCGATACCAGGAATGATTTAACATGTAGATAAAACCAGGGTTTATAAAACCGGTTAATTGCATTTATTGTAGACCCATCCTTAGGTTTATCGCTGAACTCGCCAGTTACGATAACTCCAGAATCAGATGAAAATACGAGGCCTTCAAGAAATGTAGGTGGTTCCGGTTGATCAGCAAGTTCTGACATTTTTTCGCTCATCGCATTTAAGTCATGATAAGGCCAGTAGTTTACTTCCATATATTTTTTAACCAGGACAATCGACAATTCAACCGCTACCATAAAACCCAGCGTACCATGTGACATGGGTAAAGCATGAAACAGATCCTGATTTTCTGATCTTGAAGCCCTGACATGCCTTCCATCAGCTGTTATAATTTCATAGGCTTGAACAGTTTCGAACAAAAATCCATGTTTGTGTGAAGAGGTTTCAATACCTATGCCCATACATAATCCACCAACGGTCAGATCATCCATCTCCACTTGTACTGCTAAAGCATATCCTCTGGGTATTAGATAATGGGTAATGTCTCCCATGGTCACCATAGGTTCTACACGGACTATCTTCCTATCTTGATTAAGTTCAAGTATGTTTTTCAGATTAATTGGTATTCTGGAGTACTCATCTTTATATGTAACTTTTCTTATCGACATGGTTTTCCAGGGGGCACGGGCTGTACACATCATTTTTCCATCCTTATATTCGGATTTCACCATTACCTGAATTTCCCTGACTTTTTTGTCATGGACCCTGTTAGTGGCCAGAAATGTACGATAGTACCAGTTTCTCATATCCTGGGCTTTCTGAAACAGGAAACTGACAGGCACGGCGAAAAGAAAGATCACCAATCCCCTGTGCCGTGTCAATAATTCCTGAAAAGAGATCGTTTTCATAGCCTGTCTTTATGATTTTGTTGTTCCAATGTACCCAAATTCTTTAAACCAATCAACTGCCTGTTGGTAGGCTTCCATTACTGGTGTTGGCTTTAATCCCAAATCACGAATGGCGTAGGAATTATCTCCCTTTTTTCCACTTTGCAACAAGCGAATGGAGTGATAATTAAACCTGGGGATTACATCAGGGAAAAAGATCCGTTCTACCCAGTCTTTAACAATGGCAATCCTTTGCATCAATCCGGCCGGGATCTTAATTGATGGTTTCTTAATTCCGGTAATTTCTTCCAACCATTCGAGGGTTTGCCGGATGCTTATCTCTTCCCCTGTTAGTAAATATCTGTCACCAACCTTCCCCTTCTCCATGGCAAGTATATGCCCCTGAACAACATCGTTAACATGAACAAAGTCAAAAGCCCCATCTACATATCCTTTCATCTTGCCATTGGCAAAATCAATGATAGTCTTGCCCAGGAGGGAAGGTTTAAAATCCCATGGCCCTACGATACCACTTGGATTGACGATTACTGCTGGGAGCCCCTTAATGATTTCTTTATACACTTCCTTTTCTGCAAATGTCTTGGATATCTCATAGTCGGTGGTAAGTTCATATGGGCTTACTGACCATTTTTCATTGGAAGCCCCGTCCGGGTTTATCCCAACAGCCCCGAATGAACTACAATGTATTACTTTTCTTATACCTCCCTTTCTTGCAGCTTGCATTAACCATCGTGTACCCAGTACATTGACATCAAAAAGATGCCTTCGATCGCCATTTCTAATACTCACAAATGCAGCCAGATGGTACAGGTAATCACAGTTTTCTACAGCTTTTTGTAAGGAATTCCTATCCCGAAGGTCACCATAAACTCGCTCTACCTGTATTCCATCTAATTCTTTGTTTTCACTTCCTTTACGAAGTAAAACCCTTACATTCTCCCCCCGGTTTACCAGTTCTCTGACCAGGTTGGCCCCCAAATGCCCTGTGCCGCCTGTTATTAATGTGGTCACAGGATTATTTTTTCAGAACTTTCAGGAGTTTCTTTTACAATACCTGAAGTATCATCCTTTTTATGAGCTTCCTGCTCAGTTATTTTAGTTGAATCCCGAAATTCCAGAATGTCCTGTTTTCTTAAACCTCCACCAGGAGAGAGATCCTCGCCAGGTGATTTTTTCCCTCGGGATAAACGATCTGATTGGCTTTTCAGGTATTCCGCCCACTTTTCCAGGCTCATTTTTTGTAATGCATTGACTATAGGATTGAATTCATAATGATGCTTTTCCGGAAAACGCTCATGACCTAGCATTTCTTCTTCCAGAGCCCATAGGTCTTCCTTTAACAAAGGAATTACATAAAACTTATTGATCAGTTTTATCAGGGATTTATGAAAGATCCTGGGAATATTCAAGTGAATATAGGGGATCTCGAAAGATCCGAAGAGAAATACAAATATGCATCTTGTGGTTTTTTCATCAATCGGCAGCATAAAAAGCCAATGCAAATATGTGTCTGCAATATTTGAAGCCTGGTAAGGATAGTGATACCAGAGCGTCATTTTATCAAAGCTTTTACCCTGATTTTCACCCGCTACTTTAACAACCTGGCTCTGACTCAGGTCAGTTTCATACTCCATGGTTATAATATCTCCTTCCCGGTGATGATCAATAAGGTGAGGATCCGTAAAAGGGCGATATTTTCTATGCAGAAAAGCATGGTTAAAGTCACATACGTTTTCCAGAATCATCGAAAAATGAGCGTTTATGGTGATATCAATTGGAACAAATTTCCACGGACGTCCGGAGTCTAACTGAGGTATAGCAGGTAAAGCTACCTTCGACGCCATTTCCAGATCTCCAGGGAATATCCATATAATTCCATATTTCTCCTGCACAGGATATGTTTTAATTTTTATTTTTGGTATCCGGTCTTTTCGTTTTGAACCAATTTCATGAGAAATGGCAATGCATTTACCACATTCATCATAGGTCCAACCATGATATTGACAGATAATATTATTTCCATCCACAATTCCGGAAGTCAAACGAAGCTGCCTGTGGGCACACCTGTTTTCAAGTGCACGAACCTTCCCATCTACACCCCTGAAAATTGCAATTGGACTATTCCAGAAGATCACTTCACATGATTTGCCAATGCTCAGATTTTTGCTTAGCTCGGCCGCATACCAATAATTACCATTCAAACCAATGCTTCGTACTTGTTCCCTTTGGCTTAAGTTGCGTTTGTTAAGATTGTTCATGATCTGGTGTATTAGATAGTTATATTCTTTTTATTTTATGTACTGGTTTTTGTAAATCCTGGGTATCTCGTCGATGATCAGTGGTAACAATATCCTGACAGAATAAAAGAATGCAGTCACGGACTGGAGAAATGTAGAATGGGCTGATCCATTCCGTATTTTGTTTTGATGAATAAGAGCATATGCTGCAACCGCAAAGAAATGCTTGAATAAAGTATTACGGTTTCTGGATTGGCCAGATAGTATGGACATGGGTTCAAAGGCATATACTCCTCCTTGCTGCAAGTAGTTGAAACACGCTTTTTTAAGAATATCATGTTTGAAAACATTATATAATGCAAATGCCAGTATATTAATGCTTGCATTGTCACGATGCCTCTGCTTATAAAATCCATAGGTTATCTCTCTCAAAATCTGCTGATTATTAAGATCATTGGGTTGCTTCATCCTGTCTGACAATGCTTTTACATCAGATAGGGCTACAGTCATACCCCCGCCAGTAATTGGATGCCGCATATTCAGGCTGTCGCCCAGCAAAAGGACCCCTTCTTTAGCGATTGGCCTGGAAGCCAGAAGACAGGTTGGTTTTACCTTGAACACCCCTTCATCAACCGCCGTTTTAAATCCTGATCGTAGTTGTATGGGCATCTGAGGCAGGATATTGTCGAGTAAATATTGCTTTCGTGCAGCTCCTTTGGGAGCCATATGTTCGTGTGGAAAATCAATCAATACCCGAATTTTATTTTTGGCTACAGGATATGCCAGAATGGGCGCGGGTTCAGCAAGCATAATATGACCATGTTGCTCAAAAGGTAATTTGCAGTCCTTAAGTATCAGTCCCATCATGAACCCTTTGATCTCAATATTCGATTTATTCAAAGATTTGCTTAAAGGGGAGAGGCTACCCTGGCATATGATCGTGAGTTTAGCCAGAATACTCTGAACATTTCCTTCATGGTCCAATATTCGCACTCCCGAGATTCTGTTTCCATCATCAATTAGTTTTGTAACATTTCCATGAATGCAATCAATGCCTTCTTGTTCCAGACAAAGTTTTCGTAAGCTTTGTACAAATCTTCCATATCGAAATCCATAACCGGAATTTTGAGGTGGATTGTCTTTTTCATTATAGGAAAGATTGATCCATTCCAGCTCCAATTGCATGGCATATCCATTAATCGGCTGTGCATCGATACCTTGCAA
>CAYMFU010000134.1:0-53836 GCA_964389805.1 uncultured Roseivirgaceae bacterium
TTCTACATATTCCATACTAAAAGCTGCATTGTTTCCTAAAATCTCAGGATATGAAATAAATCTAATGAATAAGTTACACGCAGTTTAATATCAGGATTCTTCCAGAATCCTTTTGGTCTCTTCTTCGGTACCCAGTAAAACAGCTATCCAACTGGTATCTTTATTAGATTCAAGTATAATTTTTATTGTCATTGTTAAAGGAACGGAAAGGAACATACCAACAGAACCGAAGATAAAACCCCAGAATATAAGAGAAAGAAAAACGACCAGAGTTGAAAGACCCAGCCCTTTGCCCATAACTTTTGGTTCAACAATGTTCCCAACGATCAAATTAACAGCAAGATAACCAATACCTGTCCAGATCATTCCACCAACACCTAATTGTACGAGTGCCAGAAGCATGGTAGGCACTGCCGCGATGATAGAGCCTATGTTGGGAATATAATTAAGCATGAAAGCAATGGTGCCCCATAGTATCGCATAGTCAACGCCGATAATGTACAGGTAAATGGTAATCAGAATTCCAGTCAGAAGACTAACAATGGTTTTAATGCTGAGATAGCTTCGTATACTTTGTCCAATCTTATTTAAAAATTCTAAAGAATTTCCATATTTTAGTTCAATTACTTTAGTCTTTAAGACGAATCCATTAAATTCTAACAAGATAAATATAGTAATCAGCATGATCAGGAACGAGTTGGACATGATCCCACCGAGTTGTCCAACCATATTTGCAGAAAAGTTCAGGATCTTTTTTGGATCAAGTATCTGGATAAATTGATCTGATTTCATTTGTATGCCCCACTGATTAAGTTGAGCCATCATATTATTAAAAATATTTTTAAGACTGTCTTCATATTTAGGGGCATCCTGTGCAAACGCTGACAGAGATTCCCCAATCAAACTGCCAATCAACGTAAATATTAATAGTATACCTATCAATACTATAAAAACAGCCACTGTAAAAGGTACTTTTCTCTTAGAAAGCCAGTGAATTGGTTGTGTACAAACAATACTGATAAACAGTGATAGAAGGATGGGTATAACTATACTCTGGGCCTGCATCAATCCTGCTATAACTATGATTACTGCAGCTGCGATTATAAAAGATGATCTTCTCTGATTGCTCATTGGGTAAATTTCAAGTTCTATTAAAAACCGTACATCTTGTACCTGAATTTAAATTAAAATCCAATATCTGATATTTGATGTGAAAATACAACTGGATTAATAATTGATAAATAGATCGAATAATTCTGATTTTGTCTATTTTATGTTAGAACGGTTTAAAATATAGATGATAATATTGGAATTGAAATGTTTAAAATTCTTAAATTGGCATCAAAGAAATACAAAAGCTTTGATAGAATCAATTCGATCAAAACACTCACGATCACACTTAGTCTTATATTCTGTTATTTTGCTATTAATATCGGCGAACTGGACCTCCGTTTCCTTCGCGCAGGAAAAAACGAAGCAGGATTCAACATTTGTTGAGCTGGATTATGAAGATCCGGTTGACAAAACCGGTGAATCGGATTCAAATTTTGTGCAAATCGTACGTGGAAAGCCTCAAGAGGAAGATATAGAGTTTGATACAGTATCACAATATCAGGATGTATACCCTTTGGATATTGCCAGTGACAGAGGCTTATTTATACTTTCCCCGGACCGGATGATGCAGATGAGAATATTGGGATCAGTCCGTGTACTGATGAATTACGGTGATCAGGCCATGCCGGATAAACTCACTTTTAATCCGTATGAAATTCCTTTGAGGACCGAGCCTCAAACCCCGAATTTTTATGCCGATCTTAGACTGACCAGACTGGGCTTTGAAGTAACGCGGCGAACCCGAGAAATGGGTGATCTGTTTATCCGGATAGAAACTGATTTTGCCGGATCTAATGGATTTAGGATACGACATGCCTATGGACAG
Organism: uncultured Roseivirgaceae bacterium; assembly: GCA_964389805.1. Lineage (GTDB taxonomy): Bacteria > Bacteroidota > Bacteroidia > Cytophagales > Cyclobacteriaceae > JAGTVG01. Next base: position 1,940 of record CAYMFU010000134.1, read on the forward strand.
CTTGGCTCTCTTTTAATCGGACAAACCTGGACTTTATTCAGTAATGCCAGTTACGTGGTGCCTACCGTCAGCAGGGATGGTGCTGCAGGATCATCTGTATTTTTCACACCCCAAGTACGTTATTCCCATTTGATTAATAATACATTAAATTGGCAGGCTAGTATTGAATATTCAACACCCAGTATAGATGTTCCAGATTCAATTAATGCCAACCTTGTGCAGGTTATCCCGGATTTAATTGGAAGAATAAATTATAAAAAGGATAAGCTATCCTTCCGCATTGCTGCTTTAATAACAACAATATCGGGTACGGATACAACTGATGCAGTCAGTTATTCATTTGGTGGAGGAGCTTCCTTTTCAGGAATGTATGAATTCTCACAAACAAATACCCTTCATTTCTCGTTCACCTCAACCTATGCCGCGTCTAGATTTATGGACGTGTTCAGCGGGGAAAATGAAGATATAGCTTATGATCCACAGAAACAGGTTTTTGAAGGTTTGTTAGCTACTGGTGGATTAATTGCCTGGAGTCATGTATGGCCTAAAAACCTCTCCTCATCACTGTCTTTTGGATTTGCAGCTATTACAAACAGGGATTTCCAGTCTGATAATGCCTATAGTCATAGTTATAATGCTTTGATAAATGTTTTCTGGCAACCCGTGGATGGAGCAAGATTAGGGATCGAGTATGCCAGCGGAGAGCGCTGGAATAAGAGCGGTGAACGTGGACGCGCCACCCGCTTTTCCATACTGATGTATTATGACTTCTAAATCCTTACCGAATTAGTGGGCGCCTGCCAGACTAACCAGCAGGATCCTCATAATTTATTAATTAAGCTGATTAGATTCTGAAACTTCTTTATTCTCCTCAAGGTAATCATCTCTGAAGATTTTCATAGTAAGCCGTTCCAGTTCTTCATGGTAATTTCTGAGGGTCTTTCTTCCTGCCATCATCAATGATTTCACTAATAGAATTAAATTCGGGTAAGATAATGTACATTATTATTTATAAGATATACCCAATATAGTGTGGATTAATTCAATAATTTCAGCGATTCTTTGCTAATCAGTTTAGATTTAAGCTATTTTGTCAGGTTGAAAGGATGTGTTTATGAAGTTTGCCCAGTCTGGTCTATTTATAATATTATTTATTTTGTTTCTCTTATTCGTGGTTTACCAGATCATACTTGACAGGTCTGAGCCGGAATATGAAGAGGAAATTATTTCTGAAAGGGTAGATACGGTTCAAATCCACCAACCCGCTCTGTTATACGGCTTCCCAGCTGATTCCTTTACTGTAATCGAAAGTACAATCAGGCGAAATCAATTCCTGGGAGAGATACTATCAGAATACCAGGTTACTGACCAGGAGATCCATAATCTTTCCATTAAGTCAAAAAGGATTTATGATGTCAGGAAACTGGAAGCCCGTAAAAAATATACGCTTCTATGTACCAGGGATTCATTACCTCGTGCTGAATATTTTATTTATGAGCCCAATGCAATAGATTTTGTTGTCTATAAGTTAAAGGACAGTATCGAAGTCAGCCTGAACCAGAGAAAAATAGACACAGTAAATACCGCGGTTGCTGGTATAATTGAAACATCACTCTGGGTGACCATGTCTGATGCGGGAGCTGATCCTATGCTGATCCATTCTTTATCTGAAGTCTTCGCCTGGCAGGTGGATTTTTATCGTATTCAGAAAGGTGATCGCTTTAAGGTTCTCTATGAACAATTGTATGTAGATGATGAAGAAGCGGGAATAGGTAAAATAATGGGTGCATATTTCAATCATAATGAAGAAGATTACTATGCAGTATATTTTGACCAGGGAAGTGGAATAAGCTATTTTGATGAAACGGGACAAAGTCTGCAAAAACAATTTTTGAAATCACCACTTCGATATAAACGCATTAGTTCCAGATATACCCGCAGGAGATATCACCCGGTATTAAAACGGTATAAATCACATCTTGGTACCGATTATGCTGCGCCAACCGGTACACCCATCAGGTCTGTCGGTGACGGTATCGTTGAAGAAGCAAGGTATTCACAATATAATGGCAGATACGTTAAAATCAGGCATAATAGCGTATATACTACACAATATCTTCATATGTCTAAGTTCGGTAGTGGTATCAAAGCAGGCCTAAAGGTGACGCAAGGACAGGTCATTGGGTATGTTGGAAGTACCGGACTAGCTAATGGACCGCATCTTTGTTTTCGGTTCTGGAAGAATGGCCAGCAGGTAGATGCCCTGAATGTAAAATTGCCTCCTTCTGAACCAGTAAATGAAGATAAGAAGGAAGAATATGAGATAGTTATGAATAATGTCCTTGAGAAACTTGATAGTGTAGCCTTTCAAATCCAGGGTGATAGTTTGACTGCATATACTATCCATTAATTTTAGATCAATCAGATTAAGTTCTTCATTGATTGAAGACGAGATTTGCCTGCGCCGATCAACAAGAAATCAACCATTAAAACTCATTAATAATGCTTATCTTTAATTTTGAAAAGAAGTAGCATAATAACCTGGAATCTATCACAATTGATCGATATTAAAAATACCCTTATCATTGATATTGAAACTGTTTCAATTTCTGAAAATTATAATGACCTTGATGAACGGCTAAAGAAACAGTGGGAAAGAAAAGCTGCATTTCTAAAAAATGAAGAACAGCTTCCGACTGAAGAACTGTTTTTTGAACGGGCCGGAATCTATGCAGAGTTTGGGAAGGTTATCTGTATTGCTGCCGGTTTGTTTGTCAAAACAAAATCAGAAGAAATGGGTTTAAGGATCAAAGCCTTTACGGGAGAAAACGAGAAAGACATCCTCTCCAGTTTTAAAGATCTGATTAATAATAAACTTGATGGCGAAAACCTGATATTATGTGCACACAATGGAAAGGATTTTGATTTTCCTTATTTATGCAGACGGTACCTGATAAATGAAATAGAAATTCCTACTGCGCTTCAAATAGCTGGAAAAAAACCCTGGGAGATCAATCATCTCGACACTATGGAGATGTGGAAATTCGGAGATAGAAGGAATTATTCCTCACTTGATCTGCTTGCCACTATTTTTGGCATTGAGTCAAGTAAAAAGGACTTAGATGGCAGCATGGTGAATAAGGTATACTATAAAGACAAAGATATAGAACAGATTGAGGCTTATTGCAAACAGGATGTGTGTGTTACGGCGAATTTATTCTTAAAATTAAACCTCCTGCCGGTGATACCGGAAACAAATATCACTTATGTTTAAAATGTTCTATGAACGAGATAACTGACAATAGTAAAACTGTCCTGAATATAAGGGATCTAACTGTTGATTTTATTTCAGATAGTGGAATATCAACAGCGGTTGAGAATCTAAACCTCAGCATCAGGGAGGGCGAGTCTGTAGGGATCGTTGGTGAATCTGGTTCAGGAAAAACCGTATCTGCATTATCAATTTTAAAATTGATACAATCCCCGCCCGGGATCTATCGGAACGGATCCATTACATTTCAATCAAAACTTTTCGGGGAGGTGGATCTATTGCAGAAAACGGAAAATGAACTACGAAAGATAAGAGGGCATGAAATTTCAATGATTTTCCAGGAGCCCATGACCTCCTTGAATCCGGTGCTGAGCTGCGGTGACCAGCTTGTCGAATCACTTACCCTGCATAAAGGGAAATCATCGAAAGAGGCCAGAGAGATGGCTGTTGATATGTTTCGCAAAGTCCTACTTCCAAGAGCAGAGATTATTTTCGATTCCTATCCTCATAATTTATCCGGAGGGCAGAAACAACGTGTCATGATAGCCATGGCTTTAGCATGTCAGCCACAACTTATTATTGCGGATGAGCCTACTACCGCACTGGATGTTACCGTTCAGGCTAACATATTGAGACTTTTGAAAAACCTCAGGGAAGATTTAAACAGTTCAGTGCTGTTTATAACGCACGACCTGGGTGTAATTGCCGAAATAGCGGATAGAATAATCGTTATGTATAAAGGTAAGGTCGTTGAACAGGGAACGATTTGGGAAGTATTTTCTGATCCTAAGCATCCGTATACGAAGGGATTACTGGCCTGCAGGCCAAGAATTAATCTAAGGATGAAGCGATTGCCTACCGTGGCAGATTTTATGAATCCGGAATCCCATATATCACATGAGGTATTAAAAGATACTGATGATCAGCAAATAACCGATGTTGATGATCAAAAATATAATTCTGTTGGAGAGGCTATCCTTTTAAATGTGGAAAGAAAAGATGAGTTGATCGAAAGACGTTTAAGTGTTATTCAGGGTGGCCCAGTTTTGAGGGTTAAGGATTTGAAGAAATATTACCCAATACGGAAAGGATTGTTTGGAAAGAATATCGATGAAGTCAAGGCGGTGGATGGAATATCCTTTGAAGTTTACCCCGGGGAAACTATTGGGCTGGTTGGAGAATCCGGTTGTGGTAAAACTACCCTGGGAAAGTTATTAATCCGGCTTCTTGAGCCTACCTCAGGTGAGATTGTATTTGATGGACAAAACATTGCCTCTTTAAATCCAGGTGCATTAAGAGGTCTGAGGAAATCCATGCAGATCATTTTCCAGGACCCTTATAATTCATTAAATCCAAGACAGACTGTTGGAAATGCTATTTTGGAACCCATGAAAATCCATGGTATGTTCACTGCTTCTGAGAGAAAAATCAAAGTGTTTGAGCTGCTTGGAAAAGTAGGATTAAACGATAATGTTTACAATAGGTATCCACATGAGTTTTCGGGAGGTGAGCGGCAAAGAATATGTATTGCCCGGACATTATCTCTTCAGCCAAAATTCCTTATCCTTGATGAATCAGTATCGGCGCTGGATGTATCAGTCCAGGCACAGATATTGAACCTGCTCAACCACTTAAAAAAAGATTTTGGATTTACTTACATATTTATATCTCATGACCTTTCCGTGGTCAAATTTATGTCAGACCGTTTATTCGTGATGCGGGACGGAAGGTTTATTGAGATGGGATTTTCCGAAGATATTTATCTCAAGCCAAGAGAAGAATATACGAAAAACCTGATCGAATCCATTCCAAAAGGGGATCTTGAAGATATCAGGAAGAATGTATTGCGACGTAGAATTTTAAAAACAGCCAGACTCATTCGAGAGGAAATAAAAACTAAACATGACCAATAATAAAAGTAAAAAAACAGATAAATCTAAGGAAAAAATAAACCTCCTTAAGCAAAAAATACTTAACCTAATAAAGGAATACCCTTCCCGTACATTCAGTGAAAAGCAGATCATTCGCAAATTGAATATCAAGCAAAAGCATCTGAAGAATAATGTTGATAGTATCCTGCTAACACTCCTTCGGGAGGATAAAATTCAACTCACAGACGAAGGCCGTTTCTGTGTAATAAAATCAGGAAATGAAATTACAGGAAAGGTAGACTATGTAAATCAGAGATTCGCCTTTATTATTTCAGATGAGATTGAAGAAGATGTCCTTGTCAGGGCTGAGGATCTTAAAACGGCATTGGACGATGATCTTGTCAAGGTACGTATCTTTTCCGTCAAAAAAGATGGCCGCCCTCTCGGTGCCGTTACCGAGATCGTAAAACGGTTCAGGATGGAATTTGTAGGAAGGATAGAGGTACATAATAATTATGCCTTTGTTATTCCTGACTTTAAAAAGATGCACCATGATATTTTCATCAGGGTAGAAGGCATTAAAAAAGCTAAAAACAACGACAAGGTTATTGCAAGGATTATCGACTGGAAGGAGGGTGATAAGAATCCATTGGGAGAGGTGATCAAGATCCTGGGTCCTGCGGGCAATAACGATGCTGAGATCCACTCTATCATGGCTGAATTTGGATTACCTTTTGATTTTGATCGGTCATTGCTTGATCAATCAAAAAAGATCAGCGGGGATATCACAGCAGATGAAATAAAGAAAAGAAAAGACTTTAGGAAAGTAACCACATTTACCATAGATCCGGAAGATGCAAAGGATTTTGACGACGCTATTTCATTACAAACATTGAAAAATGGAAACTATGAGCTCGGTGTACATATTGCTGATGTAACCCATTATGTTAAGACAGGATCTGAGATAGACCAGGAAGCCTTTGACCGGGCCACCTCGGTATATCTTGTCGACCGGACCATCCCTATGCTGCCGGAACGATTGTCTAACGAATTATGTTCTTTGCGACCAAGAGAAGACAAACTGACATTTTCTGCAGTATTTGAACTTGATCATAATGCCAATATAAAAAAACAGTGGTTTGGAAGGACCATCATCCATTCCGATAGACGGTTTACATATGATGAAGCCCAGGAGAGGCTTGATATTTTTAAAGGCGACTTTTCCAAGGAATTAAATATAATAAATGAACTGGCCAGGAAATTAAGAGCGGAAAGGTATAACCATGGCTCAATAAATTTTGAAACCACTGAGGTTAAATTTGAATTAAGCGATGACGGCAAGCCTTTGGCTATAGTTCCTAAAGTAAGAAAGGATGCCCATAAACTTATCGAGGAATTTATGCTTTTGGCTAACAAAAAGGTTGCAGAGTTTATATTAAACCCTGGCAGCAACAAGGGCGACCGAACATTTGTATACAGGATCCATGATGAGCCGGATATGGATAAGCTTCAGGTTTTCTCCTCTTTTGCTAAGAAATTCGGGCATAAGCTTGATTTCAGGCAGGAAGGGATAGCAAGGGCCTTGAATAAGCTCATGGATGAAATAGAAGGGAAACCTGAGCAGAATGTACTGGAAAATTTAGCGATAAGATCGATGGCAAAAGCAAAATACAGCGTTAAACAGAAAGGTCATTTTGGCCTTTCCTTTGCCCATTATACACATTTTACTTCTCCAATAAGAAGATATCCTGACATGATGGTTCATCGCTTGCTTGCCCATTATATGTCTGGCGCACCCTCTGTGAACGATGAGGAATATGAAGAGAAATGTATGCATAGCTCTGAACGGGAAAAGGTAGCTTCGGATGCAGAAAGGGCTTCCGTGAAGTACAAGCAGGTCGAGTATATGGTGCCCAGGGTCGGGGAGGAATTTGAAGGTCTTATCAGTGGATTGACAGAGTGGGGGATTTATGTGGAGATTGTATCCACCAAAGTGGAAGGGATGATACGGATGTCCGCACTGCTAGATGATTATTATGAATTTGATGAAAAAAACATGAGGGTTGTTGGCAGGTATACTAAAAGAATGTATAGTTTAGGCGGAACTGTTAAAGTGAAGGTATTAAAAGCTGATGTAGACCGCCGGATCATTGATTTAGCATTTTGTGAAAATGGATGAAAAACTCAAGGAGATAATAGCCACAATTGATAAGGCCATTAGTGAACTCGATTTGGGGCTGGACCTTCCGAACCTTTATGATCCGATATACTATATCCTTGGTCTGGGAGGAAAGCGTATCCGGCCCCTTTTATCCATTCTTGCCTATCAGTTATACCAAAAAGGATGTGACAAAATATTAAAACCATCATTGGCAGTAGAGGTATTTCATAATTTTACCCTGATGCACGATGATATCATGGACCAGGCTCCTTTACGCCGTAATATGCCAACAGTTCACTCAAAATGGAATGAAAACATTGCTATTCTATCTGGTGATGTGATGCTGGTAAGAGTTTATGATCTTTTATTAGAAGTGGAGGATTCAATAGTAAAAGAGGTAATCTCGAAGTTTAACAATTGTGCTGCAACTGTATGTGAAGGGCAGCAAATGGATATGGACTTTGAAACAACTGATTTTGTATCTGTAGATGAGTATTTGAATATGATCAGATTGAAGACTGCCGTACTTTTAGGTTTTAGCATGGAGCTGGGTGGATTGATAGGCGGGGCCACAAAGGAAGACCAGGCCAATTTAAAACAGTTTGGTATAAATATGGGCATTGGATTTCAATTGATGGACGATCTGCTGGATGTTTACGCAGATAAGGAAGTCTTTGGTAAGCAGGTTGGTGGAGATATCATCGCCAATAAAAAAACCTATTTGCTTATCAAATCTTTAGAGTTAGCCCAGGGGATTAGTAAAAGAGAATTGGAGAAATGGATGTCCTATAAAAATTTTGACCCCTTGGAGAAAGTCAAATCAGTCACTTCCCTTTATAATCATCTTGATATTGAAAGATTAACGAAAGAACAGATCAACTACTATTTTGATTTAGGATTGGATGCATTTAACAAAATAAAAATTAAAAAAGAACGGAGGAAAGATTTGTTATCGATTAGCTCCTTCCTTATGAACAGAGAGAAATAGAAAGATGAGTATAAGTATAGTTTTAATAGCAATTTCTGTTATAGCCAGTCTTTACGCATGGAAGCATCCGGATATATATAATAAATGGATGATGAATCCATATGCGGTAATTCATAAACGTCAATATTTCAGATTGATAACATCAGGATTTATCCATAATGGATATGTGCATTTACTTTTTAATATGATCACCTTGTATTTTTTTGGTGATGTTATAGAGCAGGTATTCAGGTATTACTATGGAGGGAAAGGGATCTTTTATTTTCTACTATTATACTTCCTAGGAATGCTTGTTGCCGATATCCCAAGTCTTATAAAATATAAGGACACTCCAAATTATAATAGCCTGGGAGCTTCAGGTGCGGTAAGTGCAGTGTTGTTTGCCAGCATTCTGTTTAATCCTACTGCCAAGGTTTGCATTTTCCTTCCTTTGCTATGTATTCCTGGCTTCATTTTTGGGATTCTATTTCTTATCTACTCCTATTATCAGGGTCGAAAAATGTCCGACAACATCAACCATGATGCCCACTTTTATGGCGCAGTGTTCGGGATAATTTTTGGAATCGTAATAGAACCCGGTGTAATAGTCAGTTTCTTCGACCAGATCCTGAATTATAAAATTTTTTAGTCAAGCTCTCGTTATTGCGCATTAAAAATTCCGTAATAATCCAGGAATGAAGCCTCTATCTCCGACGCCAATTCATCTTGGCCATGTTGTTTCAGCATTCGCGATAGGAGACTTAATATCGTCATATGTTTCTGAACTTCATTTGATGGGGAAGCGTCCATGTTCACATAGTATTCAAGGTATCCTTTTGAACTATCCCCAAGCTTTTGTGCAATATCCACCGCTTTTTCTGTTTCACCAACCTGGAACAGCAAGGAGGCAGTTTGCACGTTGGAATAATCATATCTGAGAGATTTATTCGGCATCACTTCAAGAGATCTGTCAAGTACCTCACGTGCCCTGACCATATCATTTTTTGCGAGTAAAGCTTCTGCAAGGGTATTGAAGCTTGACCGGTGGTTCAGTACAAAATTTCGATAATCCTCTGAATAATATACTTCAGGGTTATCAAGTTCCCTGAAAGAAAATTTATTCATCATATTGTCGTACATAGTTTCGTGATCCACCAGTTCATCCTGTAGATTTCCCCTGTCAATCGGTAGCAATCTATATGTATTCCCTTCCTGAACAACATATCTTCTAAAATCAATACCAGCATTTTGCAGGGAGGTATTGTTGAAATAAATAGGCCTTGTCCAGTTGCTTGTTAAGATCATATCCAGGATCATAAAGGTATTTTTCTCAAGGCCATTGCCTTTAAGCCTGAATACCATCTGTTCCGGGATCAAATGCTCCATATCCTTTGGTACAATACCCAGTGATTTCACATATGCTGTATCGATATTCAGGTAAAGTGCCTTAGCGGGCAAGGAATTATAACTACCCACAAGTGTTGGTACCTTAATGGCCTGATGGTCTTGTTTTACAAGGTTCATATACGCTTCAAGACTGATGGCATTTCCCTTAATGTTCGGATTATCAATATATGGTAAATAATCATTTGGCCCGCCTTGTCTATAGAGGTTTTTATCTATGGAGAATGGTGCCGGTTCAGATTCATAGGCCATTCGGGTCATCTGATCTATATACCAGTCTGTGTTGAAATAACTAAGTACGATCACCCGCATGTCAGTTCTGAATCCTTCTACCTCCTGTGAGTACCACAATGGGAAGGTGTCATTATCTCCTCCCGTGAAGAGTATAGCATTCGGTGCACATGAAGCCAGAAAGTTTTTGGCTGAATCCACTGAAAAATACCGGTTAGATCTGTCATGATCATCCCAGTTTTCAACAGCCATAATTGCAGGAACAAGTAGTCCGAGGGCTGTGGCCACCAGTGCGGCAAGCTTGGGATTTTTAAGGTAATTGATTAAAAATTGACCTATTGCGAGTACTCCCAAACCTATCCATATGGCAAATGCATAATAAGAACCAGCATAAATATAATCTCTTTCCCGTGGTTCGACGGGTGGAGAATTCAGGTATACCACCAACGCGACACCGGTCAGGATAAATAACATAGTTATTACGCCGAAAATCCGCTGGCTTCTCCTATAATTGAAAAACATTCCAATCAAGCCAAAAATAAGAGGGAGCATAAAATAATTATTCCTGCCCCTGTTTTCAGCAATATCCTGGGGTACAGATTCAAAACTGTCTAAGGGAGTAAGCCATGAAGCTCCTTGTATGTCGCTTTCCCGTCCGGCAAAATTCCACATGAAGTATCGCATATACATATACCCGATCTGATACCTGAACATGAACATCAGGTTGTCCCCGAATCCTGGAATTTCGTTATTCTTCAGGTTCATCCATCTTCGATATTGGGCTACATGGTTTTCAGAATTGCTGTAAGCCCTGGGCATTATGGTCATCCGCTTCTGATCATAAACATATTCCAGCTTGCGTTCCTTGATTTCATATTTATCCTCCCCTTGCATATACACGGCGGCACCTGTTTTCTGGTCAACGACTTCCGCATCAAAATACTGGCCGTATAACAAAGGTCTTGAACCATATTGTTCCCTTTTCAAATAGGATACGAAGCTTATGATGTTCTCAGGATTGTTCTCATCAATTGGCGGATTATAATTAGATCGGATAAGAACCAAAGCATATGAAGAATAGCCTATTAAAATAAAGGACAATGCCAATAAAGACATGTTTAGCAATTCTTTATTTTTAAGTTGTGAATAGTAAATTCCATATGCTATTGCTCCGGTAAACAAAAGCATGAAAATGATGATCCCGGATTTGAAAGGTAAGCCAATATTATTGACGAAGAAAACTTCAAATGAACCAGCAATCCCAGGTAGGCCAGGGATAATGAAATTGTTAACAAGTACGATAAGGAAGAAACAGATTGCAAGAGTAATTACTACTCCTTTTGTGGTAGGCTTATACTTTTTGAAATAATAAATTAATCCAAGGGCTGGCAGGGTAACCAGGTTCAGCAAATGAACGCCGATTGATAAACCCATCATATAGAAGATTAGGATCAACCAGCGATTTGCCTGGCTTTCATCTTCTATATGTTCCCATTTTAAAATAGCCCATACAACAAACGCAGTAAAGAAGGATGACATGGCGTAGACTTCAGCTTCCACAGCTGAAAACCAGAATGAATCAGAGAATGTGTACGCTAAAGCACCAACGATACCAGAACCGATTAATAAATAGGTCTGACCATCAGTGAAAGCATTGTTTTTAATGTTTATTAATTTTCTACCAAAGAGTGTTATCGTCCAGAATAAAAACAAAATTGTGAAGCTGCTGCTAAGTACACTTACAATATTGATCCAGTAGGCCACCTTTTGTACATCACCCATAGCGAAAAATGAGAAGAGCCGGCCTATCAATAGGAAGAAGGGTGCCCCGGGAGGATGTGGAACTTCTAATTTATAGGATACAGAAATAAATTCCCCACAGTCCCAATAACTGGCTGTTGGTTCAACGGTGAGCCAATAAACGATAGTTGCTATAATAAAGACAGCCCATCCGGTTATATTATTGAATTTCTCAAATTTATTCATACGAAAAAGAATTATAGACGGCGAAGTTAGTAAATATTACCATTAGAAGGAAAACTAGAAATTAACTATGTCCTCTTTTTTCTAAATGCCGCTTAATTGTAAGGCAAAAATCGATATTTTATTATATAAAACTATTCAGGATTGTTATAAGAAGTGAATAATTAACTTTTTTTAACAGAACGGAGGATTTTTATCGGTCTTCGTCTTTTCTTTGGTACTTTCTGGCAAGTGCATTGAGCCAACGGTAAAAGCCGATTATAAAATAGAATATCACTGTCATATAAATCAAGGTAGTATAATCCTCAATCCATATTTTCAAAAAAGTACCAGCCAGGAAATAAAACAATGCGACAAGCAAACCTGAAATTAATACAAAACCAAGTTCTTTAAGAATAATACGTTTTGGATCAGAATTCATAGATCAGATGATTATTTATTATGTATTATTATATATTCCCAGATTATGACCAAAAAGATATATCATTTTGCCCAGTTCATGATTCATTGTAACAAATTTAATAGGTGAAAGGCCAAGAACATCATTCCGGAGTGCATTTATTAAATCGATATCCATAGGTGAGAGATGGTTTTTAAAGGCAAATAAGTTTGCCAGGTATGCGGTTTTTAAAATATTAGCTTTGACACGGACAGTATGCGGGACATTTCTACCGGGATGAATATGAATATGCCGGTCTTTTTCAATGCCGATCTTCAGCACCCAAATACACAGATCAGGATATACTATTTCGCGGTATGATTCAGGGTGTTCTTTGATCCATTTTATATAACTGCCCTTTTCGAATTTATGGTTTTCCTTTAGTTTTCTTATGCAGAATTCCGAGATCGCAGGTATATTCATTGTTCCGGTATAGAGATCCGTTGTCGAATTTCCAATTGATTGCATCCGGGATCTCAAGGTTTCATAATCTATTTCCTGAGGGCTTATCTTGATCTCATTAAGAAGAAAGAATAAATGGTGCTTCCAGAAATTAAAAAGGATCGGTTTGGGTGCGGGACTTTCCATAAATTTTAATCCTGTCAATAATACCTGGAATGAAATATAATCTACCAAGGATAAGTCAAAGGAATAATGATTTCCTTTCAGGCATTGCCATTTACCTCTTTATAAAAATGTTCAAGGTATTCAACCATAAATTCATGCCTTTTTTTAGCCATTTTTCTGGCAGTCTTTGTATTCATGGCATCCTTTAACTTAAGTAGTTTCTCATAAAAATGGTTAATAGTAGATGAATCACTTGTTCTATACTCTTTGACATTTTTATATTCACGGGGTTTTTGATTTGGATCAGAGATCTTACGCCCACTGAATCCTCCATAATTAAATGCCCTTGCTATACCTATGGCCCCGATGGCATCCAGTCTGTCGGCATCCTGAGCTATCTGTAATTCCATAGATTTCTTTGTTAGCTCATTATGCCCGCCTTTATAAGAAATGCCTTTTACGATCTCAATTACATGTTTTCTTGTGGTTTTGTCCACGCCAGTTTCTTCCAGAAAAGCAGAGGATATTTTTACCCCCTTGGTTTCATCAGCCCCCTGAAATTTAGGATCTGCAATATCATGTAATAATATTCCTAAAAGAACAATGTGTTTATCTGCTTTCTCCTTTTTAAGGATCATTTTAGCATTTTCCAAAACCCTTTCAATATGGTTCCAGTCATGTCCTCCCTCCGCATCTCGCAGCATGTTCTTAGCAAATTTTTCAGCCTTGGACCGAAGTTCTTTCTTTTTCATCAGATCAATACTTAGATTTTCACATCAGGATATTAAAAATAAAAAAATCCCGCTTATGCGGGATGTATATATTTTAAGGTGACCCATTACCCTCTTGTGCTTGCGGCAGGAATTCTTGTCATAAGGTCTTCCATCTGGCCTCTGTCTTCCTGCCCGATAGTAAAGCAATCCACAAAATCCTGGCCCAGAGTATATTGTAAACATTCATCCAGCTTGTCTGTTAACTCCCCGGCGCCAAATAATTTCATGCCTATAATACTTTTCCCTTTTTTCTTCATGTCTTTGAGAACATCAACCACAACCGGTACTTCCGCATCCATCCGTGAACCATATGGATTGATCCTGGCCAGGTCTACCTGAACCCAATCTGTAGCTGCGGCTGCCTTGAGGGCTCCCAGGGTATGGCAAGATACTCCGTGAGCTCTGACAATGCCATCTTCTCTTGCCTGAGAAAGCAAATCCATCGCACCAGTTTTTAGTTCAGGCCAATTATCCTTTGTCATATAATGCAATAAAACAATGTCAAGGTAATCAGTTCCAATTTCCTGTCGGAATCTGTCCAGATCGGCTTTCATTTCCTCCTCAGTTGAGGCATGTGTTTTAGTGAGGATAACCACCTTTTCCCTTGGAACATATTTCAGGGCTTCCTTCAGGTGTGGGTGTGTGCCATACTGGTCTGCAGAATCCCAGAAAAATATCCCCTGATCGTAAGCAGAATGTAATAATTCTCCCAATCCTTTTATGCCTAGTTTTCTGGTTTGATTTGATGCTCTGTTTACACCATGTGTACCCGTACCCATCGCTAGTCTGGATACTTCAATACCCGTATTTCCTAGTTTAATAATGTCATTCGCATTTTTCTTTTTTTCAGAAGCATAAAGTTCATGAGGAAATGGATTCATTGCTGCCACGCCACCAGCAAGGAGCGAGGATCTGATAAATTCACGTCGATGCATACATTTCATAGTCACAGTATATTATAGTTAAAAGACAGGTCTCAACTTATTTTAATCTGTTAATATAACGAATAACTTGCAGATCTGGAATAATGTTTATTTAAATCTGTGAACAGGAAGTAGGCGAAAGTATTATATCCGAAATATTAGATACTGTGTCCTTATATTGAACATCTCCACTTAGTGCTTTCCATTCAGGGGAGTCCACAAATACCTTCCAGTTTTTATCTCTGTCTTCCATATTATCAAAAGCTAGCATATAGGTTAAATTTGGCATCATTGGTCCCGCTATCGTTTCACCGAAAAATACTGGATTAAGCCCGGTTTTTTTGAAGATCTCAATTTCTCCGCCTTCATTGAACATTTCAATTTTCTTCTTGGCGGCTTTCAAACTATGGCTTTCATAAATACGTACTTCATAAATCCTCCCTGCATTATCCATTTTCTGTTTTGGCACTTCAATTACGGGTAAGTATTTAAAGTTTTTGTAGAGGATCTTTTCAATTCGGATATACTTCGGATCGGATAATTCTGTGTTAAGAAAAGAAGCACCCTCACTCCAGAACTCTGAATTGTCCATAAGCTTATCTGATAAACTGGCAAAGGACTCCAGATCTTTATGTTGTATCATAACATATAAAGTGGGCTTGTTCATTCCATATTTGGTTCGGAATACCCCTACTGGACTAATTCCCATATCGTTTAGGGCAGGAATAGCTACATTCTTGTAAAACTGTTCTACAAGGTTTTTGTTGTTCCCAAGCGGAAGATGGTATTTGATCAGTTCGACATATTGCTGTTCTTCAGCATTCTTGGCAGACTTTGCATAGGTGCTCAAAGGCAAGAAGGCAGAAAGTCCGGCGGTGGTTAAAAAATTTCTTCTTTTCATAATGGCGTGGATTTAATTGAAAATGTTAGTTTAAATATAATATTTTGGCATTTAGAAATCTAATCTTCTTATTTCTTTTGCACAGGAACACCAAAGTAAGCCATCATTAATACGGCACTAGCCGTTCCATCCATAGTAGGCTCATTTGTAGAGTAATCTCCAATATCATCGTGATAAACAACTATATCATTTTGGAATTCAGCAAATTCATCTGGTTGCAAGAGTTCCAATCCTATAAGATTCTTATATATGGAATAGTATACCGGACCGTCAATTAATCCACCTGGGACTTCTATGCCCGTTAAGGCCCAGGTACTTGTATGTACATCCTGCGGATATTCCCCATTTTTTGGAATATTCATGAACATAGATGTTCCCCAGGGATTATTTCCGAAAAGCCAGTCTCTCTGTGCAAGAAGAAATCCATGATATGAAAGGTCCCCGGTCATCTTTTCATAGAGAATGATCTGTGAAACCAATGCCGTGACAAGGTTATTGCTGCACCATATAAACGGGACACCTACTTTAAATGGAGTTTTGCCAGCCCTTATAATATTCTTTTCAATTCCTGACTTGTAATATTCAGCCACCTCTTTTTTTACAGTTTCATCTGCTACCTGGTGAAGTGCATAATGACCTATATTAATAAAAGGATATTTTTGATAATGTGCAGCGGAATCCATGTCCATCCATGAGTGTGTACCTGTCAGCCGGGCATAGTGCACGGCATCATCGAGATAGTTTTTTTCTTTTAGAATACTATACAGCTCAGCAGCAGCCCATTCCATATCATCTGTCCAGGTATCTTCATTATATCTATAGGGTGCACCGTAGGAGTTACCTTGTTGATATCCTTCCTGTTTTTTACCCATCCTGTACAACTCAACTGCTGCCTTCAGGCATTTAAATGCAAAAGCAGAATCAATTTTCAGCCATGTTTTATAACCCAGGGCCATTGCAGCTGCAGAACGGCCTGCAATATTGGCTAGCCCTGTTGTTTCACTCATATATTTGTTTAAGCCCTGGGGTTTTCCATTTGCCACATATGCAGTACGATAACTGTTTCCACCCCATCCGTAATCAGATTCATCATTGTCCGGTCGCTTCCATCCCCTGTGATCCCGGTCATCTGCTATCTGGTGGATCAATACATCCGGTTCCGGATGCAGGTTATGGATCCAGTCCAGTCCCCACTTAGCTTCATCCAGAATATCAGGAATGCCGTTTGGGAAAGCCCTACCCAGGTCATCATGTGTATCTGCAAACTTGTCAGGCTCCAATTCATAACTCAGGATCATAAATGCTGTCGCAAAGCTTCCTGTTATAAGATACTTCAGCTGGTCACCCGCATCGTGCCATCCCCCTGAGGTGTCAATATAGGTAGAGTCCGGCTTATGACCATAGAATATCCTTCCGTCATGTTGATGACAAACTATGTCAAAAAATGGATTATATCCACATCTTTGTTGCCTCATAAAAACTAATATATCTTCAGTATAGCCATTAAAAGTTTCAGGCCCTATATTAAATGCTGTAGATTTTGTATCATCAGCCAGTTTAAGGAAATAATTACCTTCGCTGCTTAGATCTGAAAAATCAAGGTAATAATGATAAAATTGCCCCCAATATAAAGGATCTGCTTTTTCAAGGCTCCCTTTGTACACTTCATCTCCATCTTCATTAATTACCATGAACCTTCCTTTTAACTTCTTTTCTGAGAAAGCAGTAGCAATTTTCTGATCAGGTGAAAGATATCCACATTGATTGATCCGGATATAACTTGACTGGGACAGGCAGAAATTTCCAAAACCAGTGATAAACAGGAAAAGTAAGAGGTTCGATCTAATAATTCTTTTCATTTCGATTCTTCGTTTCTTAAAAAATAACGTAAAGTTAAATTTACGTATTTGGCTCTGAAAAAGGATTATTGGAGCTCATAATTATGCACCTGCAGACCAATTTTGTTACCCAAATATTTTTTATCAGAGGAGCAACGCAAGATATATTATGAACAGTTAGTGGTTTCCCTATTCTGATTATACTGGATTTTTATTTACTTTTAGTATCATATTTCAGCAAATATTTTTTAGATGCGACGGCGACTTTTTGTAAAAAAATTTGGACAGGGAATCTCTACCTCTCTTATTGGCCCTGGACTTCTTCGATCCGGGAATGTACAACATTCAGATCTGGAATATCAATATCCCAAACCCGGGAACCTGGATGACGCAAGAAATGATGAAGGATATATTGTAATTCGTATTGAATTTGAAGGGACCTCTGAGAACCTGGAGGAGAGAATTATAGGACATCTGAAGGGAATAAAACTAAAATTTGTTCGAAGCAGGGCATTATTCAACATGGGCAGTAACTTGATCGATACTGAAAAGCATAAATTAGATCTATCAGCCGTAAAGGGGGATAAACATATTATTTCAATATGGATGGACCAGGTCACTAAATCTTCTGAAATTGTCTTAAAGGCGAATCGTAAGACCACCTCCATTAAAATTAATGAGTTGATATCCAATAACCAATTTGAGGAGGATCATGAAACATTTTTATTACGTGCAAACCTGATGTTTCATAATGAAATTGCCGAAATCAAGCCTGAAGATCTGGGTATTCCAACTGACAGGCAAAATTTCAGGTTTGTTGTAATGGCTGATCCGCAGGGAGGGGATCCACAGTATGAAGGGAATGGGAGTAAAACCCGGATCAAGATCCATAATGCTTTTATAGAGGAAAGCATTTCGACAGCAAATGCTCTTTCACCAAAATCTATTTTCACGCTTATTCTTGGTGATTTTACCGACCATCAAGGTGAAGTTGAAAACTTCGATAATATGATCAGGTTCTATGAGGAGCTAGATAATCCCATTTTATTGGAGATTGGCAACCATGAAACCCGGTATCGGTCAGTGTTTACACCTGGCTACAATATGAGTGCATTCGAGAATTACTTTGCAGCCCAGAAGAAAATTAACGGACTCGAAAAACTGGCCTACAGCTTTGACCTGGGGCAGTGGCATTTTATAGTCTGGCCTGATCCCCTGAGAAGAAATTTCTGGGAGACCCATCCACATTATTTTGACTGGCTGGAGCGTGACCTTGAAAAGAACAAAGCAAAACCGGTTTTCTTTTTCCAACATGTCCCCATGCATCCTATTGGCATCAATCCATTGGTCAGTTATGTGAATGCGATACATGTGAACCGGCTGATGTATGATATTCTTTCGAAACATGGCAATGTTAAGTATGTTTTCAGTGGACATGTACATATCCCGATAAAGTCATCCCTGAAAACTGCAGTCACTTATCAGGAAATCAATTTTATTAACCTTCCACCTGCGGGGTACAGGCCAAGGGCCTTTGGTGAGGAAGATCTGTATGGTGGACCAGGCCAGGGTATATGCATCGTAGATGTTACAAATGAAAGTGCTGAGGTCAGTTTTAAAACGGTAACACAGGAGGTTTTTAAATATCCGCAATCCTTCAATGAATATACGGAGGAAAAAGATCCTTTATGGTTTAAACATAAATGGGAAATAGAGCCCGGGGAGCATCTTTACAATGGTAATTTTAAAGAAGGACTCTCCGGATGGATGCATAAATATGTATACAGTGAAGATGCTGGTCCCTCGAATTTATGTGAAGTTCGCAAAGCTCCCGGAATGGAAGGGAATGCATTATATATGTTCAATCGGCGAAGGGAATATGATAAACCTGGGCAGGACAGGTTGCCGCAAACCCTGAACCAGCTTTCACAGGTGATCGGGATAAAGGAACATGCTATCCCTATTATTGAGTTTAAATACAGAGTTGATGAAGAGCATTTTGATCCGGATAGCTGGAATGGTGGATTTCTATGGATTGAAGGTTTCCACCAAAATCACCTGATGTTAAATCAGATATACTCCATTGGTAAAATACATCGTTCCATCGGAGGGAGTTATAGTTACTCCGCCTTCACCGGGTACTCCTTTTTTGATATATATTATGGGTTGAAGGGATGGAATCAGGTTCGAATAAACCTGAAACATGATTATGACCGGTTAATGAAGGAGAGGTCATTTGAAGACCTGCAATTGGGAAAAATGGTATTAAATTTAGGTGTCTGGACTATAAATAAAGGATTTAGGCAGGAATCTGGTGTATATTTTACGGATGTGAAGATGATCAATCCAGATAAGGTTGAAGCTGCGCCCAGTTTATTGAATGATAATGTAATTCCATTCCTGCTGGAGGAAAAAATCTGGAACAGGCCCACAAGCCACGTGGCCGGTGAACATCAGTATATTAGACAGGAAGAGGTCTATCCATATTAGATATGAGGATAAAATATTGATTGTTTTGGTATATGGATGTCTATTAAGATTGGTTAGATCATTGATAGCTTAAGCTAATGTTTTAATATACCTTCTACATCTAAATCTAAGGTAATTTCCAGGGCTTTCTATAGTTTGGGATGATGAGTTCATTTGCTTTCTCATTTCCTCCAAAATTACCGCCAGAAGGATCCCAATCCAGTCTTGTATTTGTCCTGAGGGCAATATTGGCCGCATGTGCATAGGCTGCAACCAGCCTGCCAGTTTCAACATTGCAATGTGGCTCTTCTCGGGTTTTTATACATTCCAGGAAGTTCTGGATGTGAGGTTCATGTGTTTCCCGTCCACCTTGCTTTGGAATCGCAGGTACTTTATACTCGCCGCCTTCCATCTCAGGGAATAGTTCATATCCCGATCTGTCCACTACAATGGTCGCATCATTTCCTATGAAAGCCAATCCATATAATCGCCCGTACGGTCCATTTTGAGTTCCAGCCGTATGCTCCCAATTAATCGCATAATCTTTCATCTGCCAGCTTACACTCATTGTGTCAAATGTTTCATGGGCATAGTCCGGATGTGAAAAATTGCCCCCTGTCGATACAGTGGCGATCGGAAAATCTTCGACATCCTTTGCCCAGAGGGCCATATCAATAAGATGCACTCCCCAATCAGTCATTAATCCTCCGCCATAATCCCAGAACATACGCCATGAACCATGAAACCTGGACGGATTGAAAGTACGCTCTGGAGCCGGGCCGAGCCACATATCAAAATCTACACCTTCAGGAACAGGACTGTCGGGTACAACTGGCCGTCCCACACCATAGTTAAAATTGGCCCATATCTGAACTTTTCTTAACTGACCGATTTTGCCGGAATTAATACGGTCCATAACATCCTTCCAATGTCTTCCACTTCTTTGTTGCTGCCCAACCTGAACAACTCTTTTATATTTTCTGGCAGCATCTACCATAACATTACACTCCCCGATGCTATTGGCCATTGGTTTCTCGACATATACGTCTTTGCCCGCTTCACAAGCTGCGACCGTTATCAAACAATGCCAGTGGTCAGGAGTACCTACGATAACAGCATCCAGGTCTTTGTTTTTCATGAATTTTCTGAAATCCTTATACCTTTCAGGTTTTTTTCCTTGTTTTGCTTCAACTTCAGGGATCCTCCTGTCAAGCACATCATCATCAATATCACAAATGGCTCCACATTCTACATCGGGTTGGTTTAAAGCATGGTTCAAGATTCCAAATCCCATATTTCTTGCACCTACAAGACCAACAATAATTTTATCATTCGCGGAAGTGCGTTTATTTTTAGCAACTGTTAATCCTGGAACAATACCACTGGCACCTACAGCAGCAGCCAATTTGGAAGTATTGGATATAAATGCTCTTCGGTTGGATTTCATAAGAATAATGTTAAAAAATATTGACAAAAAATACCCTATAAAAGTATTAAACTCATATGGGTTTACCAAACCGCGATTGTTAAAGAATATTTTTTAATGAAATTAATCCTGTGATGTTATGAGAATTATCTTACAGATAGAACTCAATATGTTATTTATAATTTTCAATTCTATCCTTCTTTGATCCTGATCCCCATTTTCTTCATTAGTTTGCTGGCGTTAAAGCTTTCGCAAATCCCTGGTGTGAGCTTGTAATCAAAGAAAATTTCATCGCCATGAATTGTGCTGTTAAAGCTATAGTTGCCTACCTTTCGCCCTTCAGCCGCTTCCCGGGCCAGACTAATATCATGCGTAGAAATCAATCCGGAAGTATTTTCTTCAGTTAGTTGGCGTACGAGGGATACTGCCCCCAGATGACGGTCATGTGAATTCGTGCCTTTAAGAATTTCATCCAGGAGAAAAAAGACTGGAATATTATCGGCAGTGATCAAAAGGAGCTGTCTTATTCGGTTCAGTTCAGCATAAAATGAAGATATGTTTTCCTCCAGATTATCCTGCGTCCTCATACTGCTGAATATCTGTGAAAGTGTAAGACCGAATGTGTCCGCACATACCGGCCCTCCGGCCAGGGCCAAGACCATATTAACACCCACGGTACGCAAAAAAGTACTTTTACCAGCCATATTGGAGCCTGTGATCATTCCAATACTTCCCAGGCCCTCCAATGAAAAATCATTGGATATCCTGGATTTAGCAGGGATCAGAGGATGCCCCATATTTTTTGCATTCAGGATATGTTCTCCTTTCAAAATCTCCGGGAATGAGTATCCTGGATTTGCAAATGCCATTCCGGCAAAACTTGTCAGCGCTTCGAATTCCCCCATAGCTTTAAACCAGCTTTCTATATTATCCGGTTGCTCCATTTTCCATTTTTCAGCTTGCATGGCAAATTGAAGATCAAGTAGAAACAGAACATTAAACAAATGATATATCTGGTTGGACCGGTTATCCAGGTTCTGAAGTATTCGATTTAAGGTGCCAATTCGCCGGGATACTTTTGGTATGTTTTCAAGATATATAGACTGTAATTTTTTAATCTTCATTGATTTGAAACTACTTTTTTCTACTAAGATTATCAGTGCTTCCAGGCTTCGGAGCGTTTTTATAGCTTCTGCTGTGTTCTCATGAATATTCTTAACCTTGTCAAGTATATTTAAAAGCATCAGACTGTTCAAAACAATACCGAAAAAGATCCAGTGATAGGTAATGACGGAAAATATGACCAGAATTAAAATTATGGTCATTAAGACGGGACCAAGAAACCTGGCGATTTTATGATACGTGCTACCTGAAATTACCTGCCCCGATTTCAGCCACTTTAGAAATTTGCTGATATCGGGCTTGTTTTCATTATGAAGGCCGGTCGCCTGAAATTCCTGAAGCCAATCAATATTTTCTGATAATTCCTTTATGCTATTCTGCCTCAGTAAAATCTCCTCATGACCCGCTTTAGAAGATAGCCATTCAGCCAAAGTTTCACGACCCCAATATGTAGTACATCTATTGCTGAGTTGAAAAAGGGAGTTATTTCCAAAAATGTCCAGATCATTATGATAAGGATGTTCAATATCTGCAAATTCCAGCCCGGGATCAAATCCATCCAGTGATCCATTTGATCTCAAAAGTTCATCAGAATTGATATTCGATAGGAATTTATTGTGATTTGCCAGGAATTGGGTATTGTTATACATTTTTATCAGTACAACAAAAATCAGAATAAAGAGTACAGTTGATACAATTACTCCCATAAGATTCGAATAATTCGCAGAGATCGTGACGATTACAAGGAAAGAGATAAATGTGAGTACCCTGAAGAAAGCAAGGGATTTTAGTTTATTCTTTAAATGTAAATACTTTGAATGATAAGTATTACTTCTTGATTTAAAAAATGCTGACTTGGATTCCATAACAGTTCAGTCTATCTGAAGTTTCCCAGTGAGTGAATATTATTTATTTTAAAAGTGTATACGTAATAAAGGAAGCAAAGTATGCCAGGGCTGATAGGTATAACAGTTGTAGGAGTGGCCATTTCCAGGCTTTTGTTTCACGCAATACAATGGCCAGGGTACTCATACACTGCATAGCAAAGGCATAGAAGATGATTAGCGAGAATGCAACAGCTGTTGTATATCGGGGCCCTCCTGTTTCAGGATTTATTTCATTCTGCATTTTTTTACGAATGGTGGTTTCTGAATCGGCCTGTTCTATAGAATAAATTGTGGCCATAGTTCCCACGAATACTTCTCTTGCAGCAAAAGAGGTTATAAGGGCAATCCCTATCTTCCAGTCGAAACCAATAGGTTTAATAACAGGTTCAATGGCTTTCCCAAATACACCTGCATAACTATGTTCAAGTTTATAGGAAGCGATTTTCGTGTTAAGCTGTTTTTCAGTGAGGTTTTCATCTTCATATTTCTCTAAAATAGTTGTTTCAGCATTTTTTATTTTGTCTGAAGGGCCGTAGCTGGCCAGCACCCATAAAACAATTGAAATTGCAAGAATTATGCGGCCTGCCTCCCAGACAAAGGTCCTGGTCTTCTCATATAATGTAATTAATACATTATTGAACCTGGGCCATTTATATAAGGGAAGTTCCATTATTAAAAAGCTCTTACCTTTTCGAACTACAAATTGACGAATTACCAGTGCCGAAAGTACAGCTACCAGGAATCCGAGCAGGTATAATGCCATAAGTGTTAAGCCTTGGAGATTAAAAACTCCCAATATCCTGACTTCTGGAACCACCATGGCAATCAATATGGTAAATACCGGAAGCCGTGCTGAACAACTAACCAAAGGAATCACAAATATGGTTATCAAACGATCCTTCCAGTTGTCTATAGATCGGGTTGCCATAATAGCCGGAATGGCACAGGCCATCCCGGAGATAAGAGGCACCACGCTTCTCCCGTTCAGGCCGAACTGCCGCATGAGTTTATCCATAAGAAATACCACCCGGGCCATATATCCGGTTTCTTCTAATATGGCAATAAAGAGAAAAAGAAGCATGATCTGGGGTACGAACATCAGGATCCCGCCTATACCTGGCAAGATGCCATCTGTGATCAATGAGAACAAAGGACCTTCCGGGAACTTGCTTTTTAATGATACACTTAGATTACTGATCGATGTGTCAATAAAATCCATAGGATATTCAGCCCATGCAAAAATGGATTGAAAAATGCCCATAAGGATGATTGTAAAAATCAAATACCCCCATATCTTATGGGTCAAAATGCTATCAATCTTATCAGTAAACCGGTATTGATGTCCATCTAATTTCACCTTAATTGTTCCATCAAGAAATTCATTAATAATAGAATAGCGGTCTATGGTTTCTTTTGCCTGTGCAGAATTAATATTAAAATCATATTTTTCAATCAGACTTTCAATAAATTCCTTTTGAGCAATAGATAACTGATGGACATGTTTATATTGATGAATGATTAAATAGGCTTGATAATCATTTTCGAGTTCGAACTCATTTTTTATTTCCCGGATCAGCTGAGGTGCGAAATCTTTAACATTATAAAACGGCTTGTGATGTGTCCTGGAAGTAATAGATGACAATATCTCCTTAACTTTATCGATCCCCTCACCTGATCTTGCATTAATCCTAACTATTGGGACATTAATGGCTTTCTCGATATTGTCCGGGTCAATTATTATTCCTGACCTGTCAGCCACATCCATCATATTGAGTACCAGTATTATGGGAATGCCCATATCATGGATCTGGGTAAAGAGCAATAAATTTCTTTTCAAGTTAACCGCATCGACTATAGCAATAACAACATCGGGTTTTGTTATGGGATTCAAATCGTAAACGGTTTCAAATACTACACGTTCATCATCAGATCTGGGATAAATGCTGTAAGTGCCGGGAAGATCAATGATATTGGCCTTTTTCCCATCTTTTAATGAACAAACTCCCGTCTTCTTATCAACAGTGATACCGGGATAATTTCCTATTTTCTGTTTAAGACCAGTGAGTTGATTGAACAGGGAAGTTTTTCCGGAATTGGGATTTCCAACTAAAGCTACCTGAATATATTTTTTGTGCGCCATAAAAAATTACTGTAATAAAATCATAGCAGCTTCATCGAGTCGTATAGATACATTATATCCTGAAACCCTGATTGATATAGGATCACCTAAAGGGGCTTTGAAATTCAACTTTATCATTGAGCCTGGGAGGAAACCCATTTCAAGCAGCTTTAAGGTTAGGGAACTGTTCTGAAATCCACTGATGATCCCTGACTCACCCACCTTAAGATCAGCCACTGTTTTCCCCATCACTATGTTTATTTAGATTGATTAAAAAGAGGCCAAAATTACATCCAATAATAATTTAAAGCAACTTGTGGCATTTAAACTTTATAAATAATCATTATTTGCTTAATTGGCGTATATTGGTCTTTAGATAATTCGGATTTTGGAGAAAAATCAATTTAGTTAACATCGCAATTGGAATCCCTGGAATTTAAAGTATTTCGATCTTCTGCTGGTTCGGGAAAGACCTATCAATTGGCTCTTGAATTCTTAAAAATAGCACTTCAGAAACCTGATTATTACAATAGGATCCTTGCTGTAACCTTTACCAATAAAGCTACCAATGAGATGAAAGCCAGGATCATCGATTTTTTATTTGACCTGGCAAATGATAAAGCCGATGAATCACTTTTAAAAGCTCTGTCAAAATCATTGAACCTGGACAAAATTCATTTGATTGAAAGAGCAAAGCTAACCTTGCAGATGCTTCTGCATGCGTATTCAAACTTCTCCGTGAGTACTATTGATAGTTTTTTCCAGAGGGTGATAAGTGCTTTTTCCCGGGACCTTGGAATCCAGGGTGGATATGATCTTGAATTTGACCTCGACAAAGTAAAAGATGCGATCACCGATCGGCTTTTTATTAAACTTGAAGATAACCCGGACCTTAAAAACTGGCTCGTCCGCTTTGCCCTAAGTAAGATCGAAACGAGTAAATCATGGAATATAACGAATGATATTCGACAATTATCCGGCCAGATCTTTTATGAGAGTTTCAGCAATCATTATAAGGTCTTAAGTGATAAGATATCTGACACATCCCAAATGTCAGTCATGCTTCGTGACATAAAAGAGGAAAGAAAAAAAATCAAGTCAAACATAATAAAATATGGCTGTGATGGACTTGAACGGATCAAGGACTATGGCCTTGAAATATCTGATTTTTACCAGGGTGAAAAAGGCCCTGCAGGATTTTATTCTAAAATGGCCATAGGGACGCAAAATATTAATCTATCAAGTTCCTATTTAAATAATGCCTTACACACGCTGGAGGCATGGTTCTCAAAAAACTCGAAAAAGCAGGAAATAATTACTAATGCGCTTCAGGATGGACTATACGAACATTATAAAGAGGCATACCATTTTTATTCCCAGGAGATCATTAAAGATAATACCTATAATGAAGTTCAGAAGTATTTTTTTTACCTGGGGATATTAAAGAATCTAATTGAAAGCGTAAAGGAATATCGTAATCTTAATGATGTTGTACTTATATCCGATCTTACTAATCTTCTGAGCACGGTTATTGGTGATAATGATGCCCCATTCATATATGAAAAAGTAGGTAGTTTTTATAGACACTTTCTAATAGATGAGTTTCAGGACACCAGTCGCTCTCAGTGGGACAATTTTCTGCCTCTGGTATTGAACAGCCTTTCCATGGGGTATATGAACATGATCGTAGGAGATGTTAAACAGTCAATATACAGATGGCGCGGGGGTGATTGGGAGGTATTGCAAAGTCAGGTTGAGCGTGATGTCAGACAGTTTCCAATGAAGATTGAACCCTTAACCAATAATTGGAGGAGCCTGAAACATATTATATCGTTTAACAATACTCTTTTCAAATCCCTTACCGGTATACTTACAAATAAAATCCAGGGTGAGATAGATGGAATACCCGATCCAGGATTAAGAGAAAGGATCCTGAACTATTCGGATCAATTTGATGAGGCATATTCTGACGTTCATCAGGGCCTGCCGGAAGGAAAGACCTATACTGAAGATGGATTGGTCGAGATTCAATTTATACCGAACTCTGAAGATCAAGGAAAAGGATCATCCTGGAAAGATAATGTTTTGCCAAAATTGGTGGAAATCGTTAAGAATTTGCAGGACAGAGAATATCAGCCTAAGGATATAGCAATTCTAGTTCGTACCAAGGAGGAAGGCAGAAAAGTAGCCAATTATTTATTAGATCATAAAAGAATTAATGAACAGGATAGAAAATACAGCTTTGAAGTAATATCCTCAGAATCGTTATTCCTGAAGTCTTCTCCGGCAATTAATGCAGTGATCTATTTTATACAACTTGTTATCGATCAACTGGATGTTATAGCTGGGGCTAACTTTTATTACTGGCTTTCCATTTTAAAATCAGGATCTGTAAAGATTGATTTTGACGAAATTTTCCAGAAGTCAAGAGACAATAATAGTCATATAGAACTCAATTCCAGGATATTAAATATCCAGGGACAAATTGATTTTAAAAGATACAGGTCCGTACCCATAGTTGACCTTATTGAAGAAGTCATCATTTTGCTCAAGCTACATGATCATCCCAATGAGAAAGCATATTTACTTGGATTACAAAATGTTATCCTGGAATATCTGGTAAAAAATAACAATGATCTACATTCCTTCATCAAATGGTGGTTTGAAGAAGGCCAAAATAAATCCATCAAACCTTCAATGGAACAGAATTCCATATTAATTCTAACCATACACCAATCCAAAGGACTTCAGTTCAAAAATGTATTGATCCCTTTTTGCAGCTGGAACATCGACCATTCATCCCGGAATGATAATTTGGTATGGGCCTCTTCCAATTTGCCAGTCCTTGATCGCATTCCGATTTATCCCCTGAGGTATTCTTCACAACTAGGGAAGTCCGACTTCGCAAATTCATACTTCAATGAAAAATCACTTGCTTATATGGACAATCTTAATCTTCTATACGTTGCCTTTACCAGAGCTGAAAAGGGTTTGTTCGTATTTGCAGAATTACCAAAAAAAACGGAGAGTATCCATTCTGTTGGAGATTTGATCTTTCATCTATTTAATAATAGCGGAGCGCGGGCCTCTGAAAGCAGTGAAAAGGATGGTGTCGATCTTACAAATTTCTGGAATGGGGAAGAAAATGTATTCAGATTAGGGAATATGGATGATTCCCAAGAAGAAGAAAAACAGCAGTCTTTGTATGTGTTGAATGAATTTGAAACAGGCAGTTGGTATAATATGATAAGTATACGGCATCGGGCAGATATTCTGTCAACTGATGATATCGGAGCATCCGGAGAAAAAATTAACTATGGCATTCTCTTGCACCATATTTTGTCGATGATCCATAGTAAAGATCAGGTAGATCATATATTAGATTCTCAGGCAAGGGCTGGTGAAATTACCCGGGAAGATATAGGTAAACTGTCAGGAATGCTTGACAGATTATGGGAGAATGAAAAAATCAACAGCTGGTTCACTGAAAATTGGGAAATAAAAACAGAGGTCCCGGTTCTTCCCGACAAAGGGCAACTCCGGAGAATGGATCGGGTAATGATCAAGGATGATTTAGCCGTAGTTGTTGATTATAAAACCGGTGAAAGAAGAAGTGCCGATATTAAACAGGTCAAAGATTATAAGAGTATTTTGAACCGAATGGGATATAAAAAGATTGAAGGCTATGTTTTGTATTTAAATAATGGAGAACTTCTTGAAGTATAATCATATGTCCGGATACAGGTCCTTCATAGATGAATTAGTAGAAAAACTTCTGAAAGATTATTCGGACAGGTTGGAAGACCTGACCATTATTTTTCCGAATCGACGGGCAGGGTTATTCTTTACCAAAGCACTCGCAGGTAAAATCACAAATCCGATCTGGTCACCTACGATTATCAGTTTTGAAGATTTCGTTTATTCCGTGATGGATAGTACGCCTAGTGATAATCTATCATTACTACTCGATCTATATGATGTCTTTAAAAGAGTTTCAGGTTTTGATGAATCCTTTGACAAGTTTTATTTCTGGGGGGATATGTTATTAAAGGATTTCAATGAGATCGACAAAAACATTGTCGGCGCAAAAAGCCTCTTCACAACCATAAAAAACCTGAAAGAAATAGATGTTGAATTTGCCTTTTTATCTGATTCAGAGATGGATGCCCTACAAAGCTTCTGGGGGAATACCTTAAACAATAAAACCAGGCAAAAAGAATCTTTTATTAAGTTCTGGGCAAATTTATTTCCTATATACAGTTCTTTCCAGGAAATTTTGAAAAAACAGGGAAAGGCTTACTCGGGAATGATCTATCGTGCACTTTGTGCCAGGATCAAAAATGAAAAGTTGAAATGGGGAAAAGGGAAAGCAATATTTGCCGGCTTCAATGCTTTGACGCCCAGCGAGGAGTTAATAATTAAATGGTTTATAGAATCTTCAAAAGGTGACATTTTCTGGGATCTTGATTCCTATTATTTCAATAATCCGGGACACGAGGCAGGTTTATTCCTGAGGCAATATTATAAGGATAAAGTATTTGGTAAAACCTTCCCTGCCAGGATCCCTGATCACTTTAAGGAAATAGAAAAGGAAATACAGACCATTGCATCATCACAATATTCTGCTCAAACCAAAATTACTGGTAATGTTATCCAGGGTCTTATCAAAGACCAGGGCATACAAGGCATGGATGATACAGTAGTCGTATTTCCGGATGAATCCCTTTTGTCACAAGTTTTATATAGTTTGCCCGCCAGTCTTAAAAAGGTAAATATTACTATGGGATACCCTTTGGCTAATTCAGCTTTTTTCAGCCTGATAGATAATCTTCTGGAATTACAGGAGAACCAAAGAACCGGGAAGGACAGACATTGGTTTAATTACAAACAGGTCCTGAGTATCTTAAATCATCATTTTATCATCGATGTTAGTAAGGAGGAAGCCGAGAGATTGATCAATCTAATCGAACGGAAAAACATAATCTATGTTCCTTCAGAGCTATTCAAAGATGATGAATTCTTGTCTTCTGTATTTGATCCGCGTGCTTCAGGAGATCTATTTGAATACATTGTTGGAATTCTTGTTAAGATAAGGAGGTCATTCGATTCGTTTGATGATGAGAAATTCTTTTTTGAAAAGGAATTTTCGATTGTGTTTTATAAGCTTCTGGAGCGGCTAAAAGAGATATTCAGCGTAAGAAAAGTTAATATTTCTCCGACTATTCTCAGGCGGATCATAAAATATTATTCACAATTAGAAAAAATCCCATTTTCAGGAGAGCCTCTTGAGGGTTTACAGATGATGGGGCTCTTGGAAACCAGGAATCTGGATTTTAAGAATGTGATCATTTTGTGTGCCAATGAAGGGCAATTGCCGAATACTGGTCCTTTAAAGTCTTTTATCCCATATAATATTAGAAAAGCTTTTCGATTACCAAATCCAGACACACAGGATGCCATTTATTCCTATCTGTTTTACAGGCTGCTTCAAAGATCCTCCAACGTATTTTTGGTCTACAATACGGAAGAATCATACACCCGGCAGTCGGAGCCTAGCCGTTTTATCTACCAGCTAAAATTAGAATCCGGATATAACATTCGGCAATATTCTATGGCTTTGGAAGTTTCAGTAACAGAAACGAAGCCTATCATCATCAAAAAAGATGATTTTGTGAATTCTCAACTTTCCAGGTTTTATAGGGATAAAAAGTACAAATTCTCACCTTCATCATTAAATGTATTTTTATCGTGTCCCTTAAGTTTTTATTATAGGAACATACTCGATATTTCTGAAGAGGAGGAAGTTTCTGAAGACCTGGATGCAGCCAAGTTTGGGAATATTCTGCATAATACCATGGAAGATCTATACAAGCCATTTGTAGGAGAAACTTTAAATACGGATACTTTTAAACACATTCGAAAAGGACTTGTTAGTTCAATTAATAAATCTTTTGCCAAATACTACGGGCAAGATTATTCGGCAGATTTTCATTTGGAGGGGAAGAATATTCTTGGTTTGGAGATCATAAAAAACTATGTGTTGAAAATCCTGGAGAAGGATGAAATGTCAAGCCCTTTTGGAATTGTTGGGATTGAGCAAAGTTTATCGTATGACTTACCAATTAATTTATTCGGCAAACAAGTTAAGGTAGGCCTTAGAGGGATCATTGACAGGATTGACCGAAAGGATGGAATAATCCGGATCATAGATTATAAAACCGGGAAAGATGAATCTTCTTTTAAGAATATCCCGGGATTATTTGACAGCAGCGATGATAGAAGGAATAAGGCCATATTCCAAACTTTCTTTTATGCCTTTTTATATTTAAAAAACAATCCAAAATACACTGATGGCCCTATCATTTCCGGATTATATAACACAAAAGAATTATATAATCCGAACTTTGACCCAAGGATTAAGTTGAAAGGCCATCAAGGTTCAACCTGTATAGATGATATTATGCCTTTTATGGGTGAATATGAATCACATTTGTCCGGGTTGATCACTGAAATTTACGATCCTTCTATTCCCTTCAGGCATAGAGAAGACCAGGATAAGTGTTTCTTTTGCCAGAACCTGGGAATGCCTACCGATATCAACAAATGATCTGAAATGGTCTATAAATAAACAGGCAATAAATAAGGTGGTATAATTAAGTTGGTTATTACCTCAATTAATCATGTAAGGCTGTTCTTAGATAATTATTTAGTGGTAGCATGGCTTTAAAAATCTGACTTGCATATTCCAGGAAATCGGGTTTTAAAAGGTCGGCATCATTTACACGATGTACTATGATGTAATATTTCAGCTTCAACAATTCGATATTCGGATGGTCAGGATTATATCCCTTTGGAGCTTTTTTCAATCTATCTCCTTCAAATGAACCAAAGTAATTTTTAAAATCTTTGCTGTTCATGAAATTGACTAATACATCCGGATTATAGTCGATTTCCTGTCGGATCTTTTTAAGGATATCCGGGGGAGGCATATATATGCCCCCGGCAAGCATGGATTGTCCTGGTTGAATATGAACATAATATCCTCCATCCATGCCTTTACGTCCGGCTTTGTTTATAAATCCTCCCATATTATCCTTATAAGGCCTTTTGTCCTTGCTGAATCGTATATCCCTATGCAGGCGGAAAATACATTTTTTTGGATCGGTCCCGCTGATATGAGGATCAAATGCGGCTATATTATCAATAAGAGATGAAATATAATCCTCAAATTGTTTTTTAGAACTTAAGTATTGGGATTTGTTGGCCTCCATCCATTCTCTGGAATTGTTTTTTTGCAGGTTACTCAGAAATGATAAAATTTCTTTCATGATGTTTGGATTTTATGGGCAATAACTTCCAGGGCCATACCACGGGATCCCTTAATCAGAAGCACACTATCTTCGAAAATACAACTTTCGATATAATTTTCCAGTTCTGACCTGGTTTTAAAATATCGTGCGCTCTTATTAGCTTCATAGGCATATTGCATTCTCTCGCCGCAAAAGATTACTTGATCAAAACTCCCCCTGGCTGTTAGCTCACCTATTTTTCGATGTTCCTCTTCAGTCAGACTACCAAGCTCAAACATATCTCCAAGAATCAGCACCTTATTTTCACCATCCATATTCGAGAGGTTTTCGATGACTGCACTCATTGAATCGGGATTAGCATTGTAAGCATCGAGAATTATCGTGTTTGTACCTATCGATAATACCTGAGACCGGTTATTTGAAGGTACATATTGAGAAACGGCTGCTGAAGCTTTTCCAGGATCAACACCAAAATACTTTCCAATGCAAAGTGCAGCAGCGATATTCGGGAAATTGTATCGGCCAATTAAATGGGTTCGGATGATATCTTTTCCCTCATTTTCTAATGTTATCCATGGATTGGCCTCAACCAGGCTGCTATGGGAATAATCGTCAGCTCCAGGATATAAAATGGGATTTTCAAATCGTTTCGACATATTCATAAGAACAGGATCTTCAGAATTTATGAAGACCAATCCCTTGTGCCGTATAAGCCAATGGTATAGTTCACTTTTCCCCCTGAGTACACCCTCAAAATCTCCAAAGCCTTCTATATGAGCTTTGCCAATATTGGTAATGATCCCATGTGTGGGTTCAGCGATCTGGCACAATTCACGAATATCTCCTAGTTTGTTTGCCCCCATCTCTACAATGGCAATTTCTACATCTTTATCAAGAGAAAGTATTGTTAAAGGAACCCCGATATGGTTATTTAAATTTCCTTGATTAGCCTGGCATTTATATTTCTTTGAAAGCACAGTTTTGATTAATTCCTTTGTTGTAGTTTTACCATTGCTGCCCGTAATGCCAAGGACAGGGATTTTTAACTGTTGCCTATGATAATTGGCAAGCTCTTGCAATGTCTGCAGGACATTATTGACTTGTATTGTATTCGTTGAAGTTGCGTATTTTTCTTCGTCTACCACTGCTATGGAAGCACCGGATGAAAGTGCTTTTTGAGCAAATTTATTTGCGTTGAAGTTAGGCCCTTTAAGTGCGAAAAAAATATTTCCAGGTTCAATTTTTCGGGTATCAGTAGAAATGCCAGTGCTTGAAACAAACCTTTTATATAAATCCTGAATCATTTATTTAGAATAATTGAAACAATCTTCGAATATAGAAAGTAACTTTATATTTACATTGGAATATAAGAACTTTTAAAGCTAAGGAGTTAGATACGCAGAATATGGGTGAAAAAGTTTTTATCGGGTGGTTCCTGTTAACCACTTTCGTCAGCTATGGAGTCTCATCACAAGTGACGCTGACATATGATAATTCCATCCCGGTTTCAGTTAATCAACATCAATTGCCTGATCCTTGGGCCGGTGGGATAAATGCAGCACAATATGGGAGGTTGGATCTGAATGGGGATGGATTGGATGATCTTATCATATATGATCGCTCATCAAATCTTGTCAATACCTTTATACATACAGATGGCGAATTTGTCTATGATCCGGATTACCGTATACATCTACCCCCGGGACTTCAGGGATGGATACTATTCAAAGATTATAATTGTGATGGCAATAAGGATTTGTTTTCAAACTCAAGTGCAGGCATGAAAGTGTATCAAAACATGTCCTCAAATGGGGCCATACCAGATTGGGAATTGATAGCTGATCCTGTCATGACGATGGGATCATCGGGAATGATCAATTTACAGGTTAATATTACCGATATTCCTGCCATAGATGATGTGGATGGCGATGGTGATCTGGATGTTCTTGTATATAATTTTGCTATAGGTGGCCTGATCAGATATCATAAGAATATGAGTGTTGAACGATCGGGTTCGTGTGGCTTGCTTGAATTTGAATTTGTCTCTCGAAATTGGGGTTATTTTGAAGAATGTGATTGCCATGTATACGCCTTTGAAGAATTTGGGGAGACTTGTGCCGATCTTGCCCAGGCCAGGGTTATGCATCCTGGAGGAAAGAGCCTTCTGTTAATTGACATGGACAATGATGGGGATAAAGATTTTTTGGGAGGGCATGAGCAATGTGATGAACTTTATTTCCTCGAAAACAAAGGCACATCAGAAGAGGCAAGGATGAATGAATTTTTAGAAGATTTTCCTGGACAGGAAAATCCAGCTAACTTTCCTATTTTTCCAGCTGGTTTCTTTGATGATTTTGACGATGATGGAATTAAGGACCTCATTGTTTCTCCTAATACGGAATACAATCCGGATAAAATTATTAATTATGGACGATCAAGTTGGTTTTATAGGAATAATGGAACGAACGAACTGCCTCAATTCGATTTTATAACCGGTACTTTTCTGCAGTCTGGCATGATCGATCTTGGTGAAAATGCAGTTCCAGTGCTTGTGGATGAAGACGGTGATGGCGACCTGGACCTTCTCGTTGGAAGCAACGGACATCAATCGGGAAACCAGTTTTTTGGTTATTTATCGCTTTTCAGGAATACGGGAAGTAATACCAGTCCAATTTATTCCCTTGTGGATAATGATTATCATAGCCTAAGTGAAACCAATCAGTTCAACATGATGCCTGTAGTTGTTGACCTGAATCATGACGGATTAAAGGATCTTGTAGTAGTTTCTACAATCCCAGATACCAAAACAGTGGAGACTAGATGGTATAAGAGTATTTCTGGGAATGGGTCAGGGATTAGTCTAAATTCGAGTTACGAAATTTTGGAAATCGAACTAAAGATCAATGATAGTCCTTATTTCACAGATGTAAATGAAGATGGATTAGCAGATATGCTGGTGGGCAAATCAACTGGCCGGCTGGAATATTATACAAATAATGGAACCGATTCTGATCCATTTTTTGTTTTGGAGGACCCTGCATTTCTGGATATTGACGACAGTTTTATCGAATTCAGAAAATATCTCGTACCCTACGTAATTGACATAAACCTTGATGGCCTGGATGATCTCTTAACTACCGATTATACAGGTGAACTTACGGTTTATCTGGATTACAAGTACCAGCCTGAGAAAATAAAGAAAATAATATACAATGATATTTTAGATGATAGTGATACATCTGATTTTGGCTTCCATACATGGATGACCGGCGGATTGATTTCAGGATTTGAAAACCAGATATTGATATTTGGGAATTCCCAGGGCGGATTGACAGTATATAAAAATATCGCTGACAATACTCATGAAGAAACAAATGATGTCGTTCTGAAAATATATCCCAATCCTTTATTAAACTCAAATACTCTCAAGACACGATCAAATATCAACGGAAACCTTATGATATTCAATAACCTTGGTCAGGTAATTGAAGGACCAATAGAAGTAAAAGCCAATCGTGCGCTTAACCTGGATATCGGATACATGCCCCAGGGGATGTACATATTTAAGGTAATGGATCCGAACGGACGGTCCGACGAACAGCGTTTTGTAAGATATTAGCTTCATTTTTTATATCCGGCTCAAGAAAATCCTGTTAAATCTTGCAAAATATGATTCTTTATATGAAATTATATTTACGAAGAAACGGAATAATATTCTGCTATTTTAACTTTTTGTAATACAACATTATAAACTTCAAAAGCCATGACAGCCAAAATGAACCCAGTCTTGATGCCTGATTGGAAAATTGCTCAGGCAGCTGAAAAGAAAATGAAGAAGATCTATGAACTACGTGATGAGCTGGGATTATATCAAACAGAAGTATTGCCATATGGTCATTATGTTGGAAAGCTGGATTATCAAATCATACTCGATCGATTAAAAGGAGAATCGCCGGGGAAGTATGTTGATGTTACTGCCATTACACCCACACCACTAGGTGAGGGAAAATCGACCACCACAATTGGATTACTTGAAGGATTAAATAAAATAGGAAAAAAGCCTATAGGTGCAATACGTCAACCCAGTGGAGGGCCGACTTTCAATATTAAAGGTTCCGCAGCCGGCGGAGGATTGGCCCAATGTGTACCCTTAACAGATTTCAGTCTGGGACTTACAGGTGATATTGATGCCATAACCAATGCACACAATCTTGCCATGGTTGCCTTGACCAGTCGGATTCAACATGAGTTTAATTATACAGATAAAGTTCTGGAAAGTAAAAAACTCAAACGCCTTAACATTGACCCGAGAAATATTTCCATTGGCTGGGCTATGGATTTCAGTGCCCAGTCCCTTCGAGAAATCATTATTGGTATTGGGGGGAAAATGGATGGTTTCATGATGAAATGCGGATTCCAGATCAGCGTATCTTCAGAGATCATGGCCATATTAGCTATTTCAGTTGACCTGAAAGATTTTAGAAGACGGATCGGTAAAATGATTGTTGCTTACGATAAATCGGGAAAACCAATAACCACCAGCGACCTGGAAGTGGATGGTGCCATGACCGCTCTGCTTGCCAAAGTGATATATCCAAATCTGATCCAGACTATGGAAGGACAACCTGTTCTGGTTCATGCAGGTCCATTTGCCAATATTGCCCTTGGGCAATCTTCCATAATCGCCGATTTTATAGGATTAAAACTAGGCGATTATCATGTAACCGAAAGTGGATTTGGCTCCGATATCGGATTCGAAAAATTCTGGAATTTGAAGTGCAGGTACAGCCACCTGGAGCCGGATTGTTCGGTACTTGTCACGACTGTAAGAGGTCTGAAAATGCATGGAGGAGGCCCCAGGGTTGTTCCAGGAAGGCCCATAGATAGATCATACACGGAGAAGAATACTAAACTGGTAAGAAATGGACTTGACAATCTTTACGCTCATATTGAAATAATCAGAAAGAGTGGGATACAACCAGTAGTATGCATCAATTACTTTCATACTGATGATCCTGCTGAGATCAAGATCATTAAAGATGCCTGTGATGAAGTAGGAGTACGGTGTGCTACCTCCAAACATTGGCTGGAAGGGGGAGATGGGGCCATCGAACTGGCTGAGGCCGTAGTTGATGCCTGTGAGGACAAGCAGAGATTTAAATTCCTCTATGATGATAACATTTCTCTAAACAGTAAGATCGAACTTATAGCCAAGGAAATATATGGAGCAAATGGAGTAAAATACACTGACAAAGCCCAGGATAAACTCAATCTAATACAAAAACATCCTGAGTTTAAGTTTTATGGAAGCTGTATGGCTAAAACACATCTAAGCCTGTCCCATGATCCATCATGGAAAGGGAGGCCTGAAGGATGGATATTACCCATTAATGATATTTTAATTTACGGAGGGGCGGGGATTGCGGTTCCGGTAGTTGGGGATGTAAAACTTATGCCAGGCACCGCTTCGGATCCTGCTTATCGAAAAATTGATATCGATGTAAATACTGGAAAAGTGAAAGGTCTGTTTTAACAAAAATTAATCATACCGATCCCCTGAAAAAATAAACAGAAATTCATAAATTGTATTAATAATCTAAAGCTGCCAGATTTAAGGACAACCAGTTGATCCGTTTAAAAGATCATTAACAGCTATGTTCAACCAGATTCGTAATTCCATCAGGAAGTACTTTGGTATTTCCTTGCGGGAGGTTCATGGTATTATAGTGCTGATT
Organism: uncultured Roseivirgaceae bacterium; assembly: GCA_964389805.1. Lineage (GTDB taxonomy): Bacteria > Bacteroidota > Bacteroidia > Cytophagales > Cyclobacteriaceae > JAGTVG01. Next base: position 40,337 of record CAYMFU010000134.1, read on the forward strand.
ATAATCATGATCATCATTCTGCTCTCTCCATTGATCTATAACAACTTTATGTATCATCGATATTCGAACTACAAGCTCGATTCTTTGAAACTTGATAGTTTAATAGATATTTATGAAAAAAACTTGAAGCACACTCGAGACGAAAAGCAGCGAGTTACGGCAATTCTGGATTCCCTTTTTCCTTTTAATCCAAATACCATTTCATTTGAACAAATGATTCTCCTTGGATTCGACTCTATAATCACCAGGCGTATTTCGAAATACAGGAATAATAAAGGGCAATTTATAATAAAAAAGGATTTACTAAAGATTTATGATTTTCCGAAAGACTTATACAAGGATATCGTAGATTATATATTATTACCTGAAATGATTCCTGAAAACCAACAGGCCTTGCCACATACTGCAACTATGGTTAAAAGTATTAAAACTGATAATAAGATCATTCATAAGCGGATCGATATAAATGTTGCAGATTCGAATCAATTGATAAAATTAAACGGCATAGGTCGCATTTTATCAAAAAGAATCATAAAATACCGGGATTTGTTAGGGGGTTATTCAAATATTGATCAACTGGATGACGTTTATGGATTAAAGGGAAAATCGTTAGAGATTTTAAAATCTGCTGTTTATATAGATTCTTTATTTACTCCTGAAAAGATTGAAATAAACTTTTCAGATTGGGAAGAGATGGTTAAGCATCCTTATATTAACAGTCAAATGGCAAATGACTTACTCAATTTGAGATCCAATAGTGGATACCTGAATACGATAGACCAACTACGTGATATTCCCTACCTGAACGATAGTATATTAAGGAGAATAGAACCATATATTGAATTTTAAGCATTACTAAAAGAATAGAGATTATTCAATGTTTTTAAGGAATGAATTTATATTTTGCCTGTAAATGGAAAAGATCCTTCAATCATATCAGAAGAGGTTGACAAACCTGTCCAGCAATAACCGGTCCCTGCTTTTGCTGAGATTGGCTTCAGATCAGTTTATTGACCTACACAACCTGGATTATGCTTTGAACGATCCTTCTTATAAGATAATTCATCAGTTTATTGCGGGCAAAAGTTCCATCAGAATTTGCGCGAATATAGATCCCAGGGATAAAGACAGTAATACTGTCAGTCAAAGGCTGAAGAGACTTCAACGTATGGATAATTTCATTTTTGAAGAACGTGGCAGTAAAGACCTCTACATTGGGTGGCCTTTTGTGAAGGGAAAAATGTTAGATGGGACTCTGGTCAGAGGACCCCTGTTGTTTTTCCCGGTCGAACTTGAACTGATCGAAAATTTCTGGTACCTGATCATGAGAAAGGATGTGAATCTGACCTTTAATAAATCATTCCTACTTGCTTATTCCTATTATAATGGCGTAAAACTATCTGAGGAATTTATTGAAAAAGTCTTCGATGATTTCGACAGGAATGCTAAGGAGTTCAAGACAGGACTATATCAGTTTCTCAAAGAAAGCCCAGTTGAGATTAATTTTAATACAGAGATGTTTTCAGATCCACTCACACCTTTTGAGTCCATAAAGAAATCTGATCTCGACGAGCAAGAACAGAATGGGGAGCTCAAGTTATTTCCACAGGCGGTATTGGGAATTTTTCCACAATCCGGATCATATCTTGTTCCGGATTATCATTTTTTATCCAGTAAAAAAGAATACGACTCCCTGGAAAATTTCTTTTTTGAGAGATCTTTCTCAGAAGAAGATGAGGGTGAGATAAGACACCTTTCTTTCTCTTATTTCTTAAATAAACTGAAAGAAGAACAGATTTACACACCTTTTAAATTGGATGCTTTCCAGGAAAACGCATTAAAAGCTGTAAGAAAAGGGAATTCGATAGTGGTTCAGGGCCCCCCCGGTACCGGTAAATCACAGTTGATCTGCAATTTAATGAGCGATTTCATAGCACGAGGTAAGCGTGTATTACTCGTTTGCCAGAAAAGAGCTGCCCTGGATGTTGTTTATGACCGGCTACAGCAAGAAGAACTGGCGGATTTTGCCGCCCTGGTTCATGATTTCAAGAATGACAGAAAGGATATCTATAAACAGATCCATGCCCAGATCGAAAAACTGTATGAGTATAAGTTAAAGAACAATTCTTTGGATTCCATACAGCTTGAAAGAAAGTACCTCCAATCCAGCAGGCAGATTGACAACCTGTCGGAGGAACTTGACGAAATGAAATATGCGTTGTTTGATGAATCTGAAAGTGGCGTACCTGTTAAAGAATTATATCTAAGCTCTGATATTTCCAAACCTGGTATTAACCTGAAGCAGGAATACAACTTTTTTAAGATTCCGGATATTGATGAATTCCTGGGAAAGCTTAAGTTTTATTTAATCTATGCAAAGCGTTTTTTAAAAGATGGATACCCTTGGCGTGTTCGTAAAAACTTTAAAGATCATAAAATATCTGATCTCAAGAAAATACTTGAAATCATCAGTGATATACCTAAGTTTCAAGCCGAAATAGATAAGAATGTCAAGGAGGTTGTTAAAACAGGTATATCGCTTGCGGAAGGCGATGCAATAAGCAGAAGGAGCCAGGACATTGAACAGATGTTCAAATTATTGAAGGACGAGAAAACGTATGAGTATTTTATTCATATTAATAATACAGGACCAAAAGAAGCGGATGATCTTTATTTGAAGAATATTGAAAAAAATCTGAATATTTGCTGGGAAGGGGCTGGAGTGGAGAAGAGCCTACCTGTTAGTGTATTGGGGAAATTCCAATCCGCACTTCATAAGATGTTTGAAGCGCGGCGAAATATAATTAAATGGGTCCAATGGATATTTTTCTCCCATGACAGGCCAATGATTCAAAAAGCCCTGGATAACAATAAACTAACAAGAAAGCGTAAAGATCTGAAGCTGCTGACTGAACGGCTTGATAACCGACTGAACCTGGAGCATAACCTGACAAAGTTAAGGGGGAATGTCTGGTTAAAGGAGGTGCCTGAAAAACCTGATAAAGATTTGATCGAGGAATGGTTTAAGAAATCCCATGATGCCATTGCAGCCAAGGACATCTTTATTAGTGTCAGAAGTTTTTCCGATTATTTCAGTGTAAGCCACCTTTCCTATGAACAATTTAAAAGTGTGGTAAACAAATTACTGGAAATCATTAAGGGAATACCTACAAAATTGCTTGAGTGGGAGATTTATTTACAACCTACTAAAATACAGGAGATATTATCCGCTAAGTATGATCCGGAAAGATTGATACAGGTATTGAACCGGGATTTCGAAAGCTTGTGTGATTTTGATCAGCTGAAAGATGGTTTCTTAGATTACGAATTGTCAATAATCTCTAAAATGGAGGAGATCATTGATGATTATTCTGAAGACGAGTTGCTTGATATATTTGTAAACAGCCTCAAACTAGCCTGGATTGAGCATATTGAGATTAAATATCCTATTTTAAGATCAGTATCGTCCTTGAAATTTGACCCGCAGGTCAAGATGCTCCAGAATGCGGTTAAAGATAAGTTAAGGATCAGCAAGGAGATTGTTTTGATGCGTTCGAGGGAAAGGACATATGCCGATGTAACCTATAACCGGCTGAATAATATGATAACCTACCGGGATCTGATACACCAGGTTACGAAGAAACGTAAAATATGGCCAATCAGAAGGTTGATCTCTCACTTTTCAAGGGAATTATTTAACCTAATTCCTTGCTGGCTCACCTCCCCGGAATCCGCTTCAGCCATTTTTCCTATGGAGAAATTATTTGACCTGGTGATCTTTGATGAAGCTTCACAATGCTTTACCGAAAGAGGCCTTCCAGCTATGTATCGGGGCAGACAGCTTGTGATAGCCGGAGATTCTAAACAGTTAAGTCCTTTTGATCTTTATAAGACAAGATGGGATGAGGATGAAGAGGAACATCCCGACCTTGAGGTTGATTCCTTGCTTGATCTTGCAGATAAATATCTGATGCAAGTACATTTAAAAGGACATTACCGGTCTAAATCATTAGATCTTATTGATTTTTCAAACAAACATTTTTATGAAGGCAATTTAATGATGCTCCCCGATCGCAAGATCCTTAACCGGAACAAACCAGCCATTGAGTTTATTAAGCTTGATGGATTATGGGAAAACAATTGCAACCTAACTGAAGCACAATATGTGGCAGACCTGGTATTCAGGATTTCCAAAGAGTCCCCTGAGAAACATATTGGAGTGGTATCTTTCAATGCCCGCCAACAAGACCTTATTCAGGATCTGATTGAAGAAAAATCTGTTCAAAAGGGGGTCTTTATACCTGAGAAACTGTTTGTAAAAAATATAGAAAATGTGCAGGGAGATGAACGCGATATCATTATTTTCTCCCTTACCCATGGACCTGATAAAAAAGGGAAACTGAATATGCAGTTTGGAAGTATGAATATTGTAAATGGGGAAAATCGTCTTAATGTAGCTATTACAAGGGCAAAAGAGAAGATCTATGTTGTAACGAGTTTCTACCCACAGGAAATGGCTATAGAGCATTTAAAAAATGAAGGGCCAAAATTACTCCGGAAATATCTTGAATATGCTTATAATGTATCAAGTAAAAAATATAAGCCTGAGATGAGACCTCCCATCAATGCCAACGCTAACTGGTACCTGAAAAATAAAATTAAACACGCACTAAAGGAGGATCCGAATTTTAAATTGAATGTCTCTGAGGAATTACCTTTTTCTGATCTGACCATAAATGATGGCAAACAATATTATGGCCTTATCCTGACTGATGATGATCTTTATTATCAAAGCGTATCCGCAAAAGAAACGCATGTATATAATCCATTTACACTTTCATTTAAAAACTGGAAGTTCAGGGGGGTGTTCAGTCGTGAATTATGGCAGGATAAGGATGAGGTTATAGAAAGGTTGGTCAGGTTCAGTAATTACCTGGAAGAAGAATAGTCTATTGGCTAATTGATCTCTCCACCCGTAATCCTACCGACATGATTTCAGGAAGAGAATCCATACGCATATATTGTTTGATCCTGAACTGATACAATCCCGGATTATTAAATTGATAATTTTCAATAACCAGGTACTGATGATCAAAAATATCACCCATTCCACTACCATAGGGTTTGCCGGTTTTACTATTGAACAGGTTAATATTAGTTAGATCTGAATCATATACATTGCCAAGTGTATCTTCCAGAGAATAAGACAGGTATATATTCTGATAGGGATATAGTATTGTATTTCTAAGATTAAAATAGAACTTATAATCCGTATTTATATCTGTGATCTCAAAATCGAAAACAGCTGCTGAATCCTTATTCCAGATTCTGTTGGAAAATTTCACGTTATTTTCAAAAATCCTAGTTCTATTGCATCCGAATGCAATAAAAATCGAGAATATCAAAAAAATAAGTATCCTACTCATTATTAGTGTTATTTCTTCTAGGCTTAAATCTTTTCTTTTTACGTTTTTTGCGCTTTGTTTTTTTCTTGAATTTACGATCTAATTCCTCAAGATCAGAATTCAAAGCCATGGTAGTATCTTCAATATCCGCTTCTTCATCTTCCAAAAGTGTTGCCGGTTTTTGGCCTTTCTTGTTGAGTTCCATTACCTCAGATACACGGGAAGCATCAACCGGTATCCAGGTATTCTCATTTTTATAACCGAACCACATGATCTTTTTGAAAATATCCGTTTTCTGTAAGAATGCCTCTCCTTTTTCAGTGATCAGCGGCGCTTCTATTTCGGGGATATCTACCAGCGCTTCCATATACGTATCAAGTTCGTAATTCAGACAGCATTTCAATCTCCCGCATTGACCCGATAACTTACTTGGGTTCAGAGAGAGATTTTGATACCGGGCAGAAGTCGTTGAAACACTTTTAAAATCAGTTAGCCAGGTAGAACAACACAATTCTCTGCCACAGGACCCAATTCCCCCCAATCGGCCGGCTTCTTGCCGCAAACTGATCTGCCTCATTTCTATCCTGATTTTAAATTCAGATGCCAGCAATTTGATCAACTCCCGAAAATCAACACGTTCATCTGCAGAATAATAGAAAGTAGCTTTGGTATTATCGGCCTGGTACTCAATATCAGTCAATTTCATTTCAAGACCTTTATCTTCAATGATCTCCCTTGTGCGTTGAAGGGTTTTCGTTTCCCGTCCACGAACCTCTTCAAATTTTTCAAGGTCTCTGGCCGTAGCTTTCCGGTATATACTCCTGACATTCTCATCATCCTCAATATTCTTTTTCTTCATCTGGAACTTAACCAGTTCCCCCATCATAGATACATATCCAATATGGTGCCCGTTTGGGACATCAACAACTACAGGATCGCCTGTAACCAGGTTAAGTTCATTATTTTTAAAGAATTCTTTCCTGCCAGATTTAAATCTTACCTCTATTATATTGAATTGTTCACCCGTTGGCAGTTCCATATCGGACAGCCAATCGATTACACTGAGTTTATCACAACCATCAGTCAAGCACCCTCCGTTATTCCTGCATCCGGGTATTTTATTATTCTCTGAGGGCACTATGCATGTTGTACATCCCGACATTCCAATCTAGTTTACTTTTAAATTAATAAATTCAGCTGGTGAAATTTACTTAAAAAAAATCACTTTTCCAGTTTCAGTAGATCCTGGCCAATATCATTCCTGTATTGAGCACCTTCCCAAGTAATTTTTTTAACGTTATCATATGCTGTCTCAATCGCTTCCTTGAGACTGGAGCCTTTTCCGGTAACAGCCAGAACCCTTCCACCATTTGTGACAATATTTTCGTCATCATTAAATTTAGTGCCTGCGTGGAAAATCAGGGCTTTACAGGCCGCTTCAAATCCGCTCATTATCTTACCTTTTTCATAGCTGCCCGGATACCCTGCTGAAGCCATTACTACCGTTACAGCAATATCCTGGCTGAATGTTACTTTTTCTTCGCCAAGAGTTCCCCGTGCTGTAGCTGATAACAGTTTGACAAAATCGTTTTCAATTCTTGGAATAACAACTTGCGATTCCGGATCACCCATTCTTACATTATATTCAATGACAAATGGATCACCCTTTATGTTAATTAAACCAAGGAATACAAATCCCCTATAATCAATACTCTCCTCTTTTAAGCCATCTACAGTAGGTTTAATTATTCGTTCCTCTACTTTATCCATGAACACTTTATCAGCAAAATTTACCGGTGAAACCGAACCCATACCCCCGGTGTTTGGGCCCTGGTCGTTGTCACCAATACGTTTGTAATCCTTTGCTTCAGGAAAAATCACATAATCATTTCCATCTGTTAATAGGAACACAGAAACCTCTATTCCATCCAGGAAGTCCTCGATGACCACTTTTTCGCTGGCTTTCCCAAACATATTGTCAACCAGCATGCTTTCAATGGAAGATATGGCCTCCTCTCTGGATTTGCATATTAACACTCCCTTTCCAGCAGCCAGTCCATCCGCTTTTAAAACTATTGGAGGCTCCTTGGATTGAATATATGCAATAGCTTTCGTGAGATTATCAGCAGTAAAGGTTTTAAATCCGGCTGTGGGTATCTTATATTTCTGCATGAACTTTTTAGCAAAATCCTTGCTGCCTTCCATCATAGCACCCTGCTGATCCGGTCCGACAAATTGAATCCGGTTAAGGTCAGCATCGGCCTTAAAATAATCCCTGATACCTTCCACTAGTGGAGCTTCAGGACCTACAACTATGAGATCAATATTTTTATCCAGCATAAATGCTCCCACTTTCTCAAAATCTGATGTGGATATATCCACGTTTTGAGCAAAACCTGCTGTACCTGCATTCCCTGGCAAAAGGTATAATTGATCACAAAGAGGGCTCTGGCTTATCTTCCATGCAATAGTATGTTCTCTTCCTCCAGAACCTATAACTGCTATATTCATAAATAATTAGCTTTAAAACTTAATTGGCGTATTCTGATAAAAATTTTATTCTCATTAATCTCAGATCTTCCTCTTCATAACCCATATCTTCAAATTCCTCCATGGCATCGGTGAGGTTATCGTCTTCTGCACTCAAAAAATAATCAAATATCTCTTCCCTTCTTTCTTCATCGATATATTGATCAATACAATAGTCGATGTTTAACTTGGTCCCTGAATAACAGATCTGCTCCATTTCGTTAAGTAATTCGTCAAATGATAAACCCTTCGATTCTGCTATTTCATCCAGTTCAATCTTCCTGTCAATCTGCTGGATGATGAATATTTTAACCTTTGATTTATTCCCAGCACTTTTAACAACCACATCTGAAGCAGTAGTTATATCATTTTCTTCGACATATTTTTTAATGGCATTTACAAAAGGGAGAGCAAATTTTTCAACTTTTCCTCTTCCCACTCCATTAACATTTCCCAGTTCTTCTTTTGAAGTTGGATAGGTGGTAGCCATCTCCTCAAGTGAAGGATCCTGGAATATTACGTATGGAGGTAATCCTTTATCCTTAGCTACCTTCTTTCTGACTGATTTCAGAATATGATATAAGGCTTCGTCGTATGCAATTCCACCACCAGCAGCAGGTTGAGATATAGCTTCATCTTCTTCGTCCTCAACTGTGAAGTCATGTTTTTTAGATATCATGACCGATACCGGTTTATCCAGAAAATCTTTTCCTTTCCTGGTGACTTTCAGGGTCCCAATATTTTCGATATCTTTTGCAAGGTATCCATTTAATGTAATGTTTCTGATTATATTCTGCCAGAATTCATCATCATAGTCTTTGCCACTTCCAAAAACATCCAGTGTATTATGTTTATAGCTCAGCACATACTGGTCATCCTTGCCACGCAATACATGAGAGATATGGGTAATTCCGAATCTTTCATTTGTTTTAAGGGCAGCTTTTATTGCCAATTCTACCAGTTCTTTTCCTTCAAACTTCTCAACCGGATAGCGGCAGGAATCACACCACATAGATACCCCACATTCCTGCGTATCATATTCCTCTCCGAAATAATGGAGCAACTGTTTCCTTCTGCACTCAGAAGACTCTGCATAAGCGGCCATTTCATCCAGTAATATACGCGCATTTTCTCTTTCAGTGACCGATTTGTCTTTATTGAATTTCTCAAGTTTGAGAATGTCTTTATAATTATAAAACATGATGCAGTTCCCTTCAAGGCCATCTCTACCAGACCTGCCTGTTTCCTGGTAATACCCTTCCAGAGATTTAGGTGTGTCGTAATGAATAACAAATCGTACATCAGGTTTATCGATCCCCATACCGAAAGCAATGGTAGCCACAATGACATCTACTTCCTCGTTCAGAAAATCATCCTGGTTCTGTCTGCGGATATCTGCGTCTAATCCGGCGTGGTATGGTGCTGCTTTTATATCATTTACTTTAAGAAAATCAGCAATTTCTTCTACTTTCTTCCTGCTGAGGCAGTAAATGATCCCGGATTTCCCCTTGTGCTCTTTTATATATTTAATCAGTTGCTTCTTTACCTGTTTTTTTGGTCGAACTTCATAATAAAGATTGGGGCGATTGAAAGAAGATTTAAATAAGGTCGATTCTTCAATAAGCAGGTTCTTTTTTATATCCTGTTGGACTTTGGGTGTGGCAGTAGCGGTTAAGGCTATCAACGGAACATGGCCAATTTCATCAAGTATCGATTTTATTTTCCGGTATTCGGGCCTGAAATCATGCCCCCATTCTGATATACAATGCGCTTCGTCAATGGCAGCAAATGATACATTTGCTTTCTTTAAAAATTCAATATTTTCCTGTTTGGTCAATGATTCAGGAGCAACATATAATAGTTTGAGTACACCGCTAAGGGTCTCTTGCTTTACTTCGTTGATTTCAGTTCTTGTTAATGTAGAATTTAGAAACCTGGCATTAATGCCAAACGCATTCATTTGATCCACCTGGTTTTTCATCAGAGCGATAAGCGGGCTGATAACAATGGCTGATCCCTCAAGCATGATGGCGGGAAGTTGATAGCACAGGGATTTCCCTGCACCGGTTGGCATAATTACAAAACTATTATTGCCATCCAGTACATTATTGATTATCTCCTCCTGGTTTCCCCTGAATTGATCGAATCCGAATACTTCTTTTAATGTCTTTCTTATCTTTTCCAATTCGCCGCTAGTTTTCTAATTGATCAGACCGTAACAACAACGATATGTTAATATACCATTTATAAATTTAATCATGTTAATATTAAATTAATAGTAAGAAGTTATGGAAATTCATCACGGACTGGCAGAAACTTTTACAAAAATAATAATATTAGGTCATAAATAATATCTTTGTTATATTAGGGAAAGAAATATTAGCAGTCAGGAACTCCATTCCGTAAAATATTTTAAATGAATAAACATTATTATGTAGTGATTATGGCCGGGGGTGTTGGTTCCAGGTTTTGGCCATATAGCCGCAATGATCATCCTAAGCAATTTCTTGATGTTTTGGGAACTGGGTCATCACTTCTTCAACTAACTTACGAGCGATTTCTTAATGTATGCCCAGCTGAAAATATATATATAGTTACCAGTCAGGATTACTATAAGCTGGTAAAGGCTCAGTTGCCCGACATGACCGATGATCAGATCCTTCTTGAGCCGGCACGTAAAAATACAGCGCCATGCATTGCCTATGCCAGCTATAAGATTGCAAAAAAAGATCCTGAAGCAACAATGGTTGTAACACCCTCTGATCATGCCATAATGAAAGAAAAGATCTTTGTAAAAGCTATAAATAAAAGTCTGAAATATGCGTATGAAAATGATATTCTGATAACACTTGGGATCCAGCCGAACCGGCCTGAAACAGGTTACGGTTATATTCAATATCATATAGATAATGGGAGTGATTTTAAAAAAGTTAAAACTTTTACTGAGAAACCCCAAATAGACCTGGCCAGGAAATTTATGGAAAGCGGTGAGTTTGTCTGGAATGCTGGAATATTTATCTGGAATGTATCTTCCATTAATAAAGCCTTTCATGATTTTCTACCTGAGATCTCTGAATCGTTCGAATCAATCTCTGAATCATACTATACACCTAAAGAGAAAAAAGCCATTCAAAGGGCTTATTCCCATTTTAAGATCATATCTATTGATTATGGCGTAATGGAAAAAGCGGATAATGTCTATGTAATACTAGGCGATTTCGGTTGGTCTGATCTAGGTTCATGGAGTTCGCTGCATGATATTAAGAAAAAGGATGGGAATAATAATGTTGTAGAGGCGAATGTGCTCCTTTATGATACAAAGGACAGTCTTTTTTTAGGTGATGAAAAGAAATTGATCGTTATTCAAGGCCTCGAAGATTATCTTGTTGCAGATACCGGAGATGTACTTTTGATTTGTAGGAAAGAAATTGAAAGCGAAATGCGGCAGATCATCAAGGATGTAAAAAAGAAAAAAGGGGAAGATTATATTTAAGTACTTCTTTGCCTCACCAACTCCGAACCTGCTATGGCCATACTGACCGATACATTGAAGGAAGATACTTTCCCATGCATAGGTATATTAACCTTCACATCTGATTTTTTCAGGATTTCAGAGCTGATTCCATCAAACTCAGAACCAAGAACCAGGCATGCTGGACCATTCAGTTCAGTTGAATAAATTGAATCGCTTGCTTTTTCCATGCAGGCAATTATTCGAATGCCATTATTCTTCAGATAATCCATCGTGCTTAATAAACTTTTTACCCTGCAGACAGGTATATGCATTAAAGCACCAGCAGATATTTTTACGGCTTCATTATTCAGCCTTGCGCTTCCCTTTGAAGGTATTATGATTGCGTTGAATCCCAATCCTTCAGCAGTTCTGGCTATTGCACCAAGGTTATGTACATCTGTGATATGGTCCAGGATCAACACCAGAGGATCTGTTCCTTGGCTATAGGCTTCAGAAATAACATGATCGAGTGAGGCATATTTTATAGCTGATAGAAAAGCAATTATACCTTGATGGTTTTTCCCCGTAATAGCATTTAGTTTTTCTTTCGGAACCTTTTGGATGGGTATGTTTAACTTGTATCCATTATCAAGGACATCCTTGATCTGACTATTGGAATAATCTTTTCTAACCAGTATCCTATCTATCTCTGAGCCGGATTCAACGGCTTCATGAACAGAGTGGATTCCAAATACGAATTCACGATCAGCTTTCATCAATTAAAAAACCTAATTAACTCCTTTTCTCCACCCGTCAATACTTTTAAACCAGAATGATTTATACTGATTATCCCGGATAAGGGTGTAATGTTTATCAGAGAATATGTTCCTGATTTTCAGGAAATTAAAAACAACAATTTGATTTTTGCCAGGATTTTTATAATACCAGGATTCCTTTTCTTCGCTTAAATACACTTCATCTGGTGGGCCTACAATTATAAATACCATGCCCATATCCGTTTTCCATCCCGCCTTGTAGTTTGTAAACCGTAAATTGGATTCTTCAATACGGTCATAATACCTCCGGATGATCATTTTAGCTACTGATTCAGATTTGGCGAGGTCCAACCAGAAACTTTCAAAGGCAGCCCTCACGTTTTCTTCATTGACCAGTTCATCAATTTCATCCTTTGTGCTAAGATAAATCAATGGTTCACTTAGTTCTTTGATGGAGGTCATTTTTGGATAATAGCTGCTTACAACACGGATTCCTATACCTGACAAGGATGTAGTGTCTGATTGTATGAAGTACAAGCCCTCTTCTTCAAGAGAAAAAGGTTCATTACCTTCAATCTTATTTAATGACGAGATCCCCATCGATTTACTTACTGTTTTTTTTATTCTGTACATCGGTGGATCAGCTACCTCAAAGTCGGTTTTATAATAATACACGAAGAACTCCTTTCCTTCATCTCCTAAGTGCTGTATGGACACGGTCTCTGGAAGGGAGATATAATCAGCGCATACGGGCAGTAAACTGGAATTATTAAATATCATAAAATCCGGAGCAGGAAACTTGGTTTTAGATATAAACTGAATATCATAGGTATACTCCTTCCCGGAAACCTTATTACGGACATTTAGAAACAGAACATTATAATTATTCGCATCCGGGATACGGATATGGAAATAGGTTGATTCAGAATCCCTGCCAATTCCATGTACCGGGTAGTTTAAAGTCCGTGTATATAAAATTTCTTCAGCTTCCAATGAAGCTTTAATTTCATAATCCAGACCTATATTTTCTTCAAAATCAATACCATCGGGGATGTTGATAGTAAAGTATATATGGTATATAGAATCATCTTTAGCAATCCTGTAATTGACCTTATATTCACTGTTTAAGTCGTATTTCCAGTCAATTGATGTTTTTGTATAATTTGATTGTGAAAATGTTTGGAGACTACTCAGGGTTAGTATATAAAAGGTTAGCCAAATGAACCGAAGATCATTTATTTTCATCATTCTATTGCTTTTCACCACGTATTCCATGTAAATATCTCAAGTTTAATTTTCAATTTACTCTTTCTATCCTTTTTTTTACAAAAACTTT